>CAVHVH010000150.1:3569-5327 GCA_963639385.1 Oscillospiraceae bacterium | reverse complement strand
ATGCCCGCATTGCTCTTTCGTTCACTTACACTTTGCTCTCGAAAATAATTCCAAAGTCGGCCAAAGCTAATTTATAGAACCACCCTCAAATGATTTATGTACCTTTCTACCCAAAAATCAGATTACACAGCAAACAATACAAGTAAAAAGACGGACTGGAGAAATTGTGTATTTTCTTCAGTCCGTCTTACATATATATCAATCTCTTCTGATGTTAGAATTCTGCCGTTTTCGGTGTACGGGGGAACGGTATTACATCGCGGATATTCTGCATGCCTGTAACAAAGAGAATGAGCCGTTCGAAACCTAAGCCAAAACCTCCATGCGGACATGTGCCATACTTGCGAGTGTCTAGATACCACCACATATCTTTCATAGGAATATTGCGGCGTTCTATCTCAGCCATCAGCTTGTCGTAATTTTCCTCACGCACGCTACCACCAATAATCTCACCTATCTGTGGGAACAACACATCGGTACCCTGTACAGTGCGGTCATCATCATTAATCTTCATATAGAAAGCCTTGATATCCTTTGGATAATCGGTCATGATGACAGGTTTCTTGAAATGCTGTTCTACCAGATAGCGTTCGTGCTCGCTGGCCAAATCCATACCCCAACTTACAGGGAATTCGAATTTATGCCCCTTAGCAACGGCTTCTTCAAGTATTTTGATACCCTCTGTATAGGGTAACCGTACAAAGTCTTCGGCCACAACAGAATGTAGACGCTCCAAAAGTGTCTTGTCTATCATCTTGTTGAGGAATTCAAGATCATCCTTACAGTGTTCCAAAGCCCAGTTTACACAATATTTGATAAAGTCTTCCTCAAGATCCATCAAGTCAGCAAGATCTATGAAAGCCACTTCGGGCTCTACCATCCAGAACTCTGCCAAATGACGTGGAGTATTGGAATTTTCTGCGCGAAACGTTGGACCGAAAGTGTAGATAGAACCTAGAGCTGTAGCTCCAAGCTCACCCTCAAGCTGGCCACTGACGGTAAGTGAGGTCTGCTTGCCAAAGAAATCATTGTCATAATTTATCTTGCCATCCTCGTTCTTCTTCAGGTCATACAAGTTCATTGTAGTAACCTGGAACATCTGACCAGCACCTTCACAATCGCTCGCAGTAATAAGCGGGGTGTGGAAATAGAAAAATCCGTGCTCATGAAAATAGGTATGGATAGCCATAGCCATATTATGACGAATGCGCATTACCGCACCAAACGTGTTGGTACGAAGCCGCAAATGGCCATACTGGCGCATATACTCAAATGTCTGTCCCTTCTTCTGCATAGGATAGTCGCCGCCGCATAGACCATAGATTTCCAACTTATTACACTGGATTTCTACTGTTTGGCCGGCGCCCTGGCTTTCAACTAGAGTACCTTCTGCGCTGATACAAGCACCCGTAGTAATATCCTTAAGTGTTTGGGCATCAAATTTGGCGGGGTCTACTACCACTTGGATATTCTTGATGGTAGATCCATCGTTGAGTGCTATAAAATCGACTGCCTTGCTGCTACGATGGGTACGAACCCATCCCTTTACAATTATCTCTTGTCCAAAATCGGTGCTTTTAAGAGCATCAACAACTTTAGTTCTTTTCATCTTGTCAAGATTTACATTAATTCCGATTATTCAAAAGCGCCCATGCGCAACATCTCAACTTCCTTCTCGGTGAGGAAACGCCAATCGCCACGGCGCAGGTTCTTCTTAGTAAGACCTGCAAACATTACGCGGTCAAGTTTGGTTACATG
>CAVHVH010000150.1:0-3559 GCA_963639385.1 Oscillospiraceae bacterium | reverse complement strand
TATACGACGTACTATACGGTTGCGCCCGCTATGAATCTCTATACCTACCTGTTTCTTGTCGTTAGTATCGGCATATTCTATGGCATCGGCACGTACCTCACCATCTTCAAGCGTAATACCATCAGCTATCTGCTGCATATCGTGAGCAGTAAGATTCTTGTCCAAATAGACATGATACACTTTCTTTTTGAGGAACTTAGGATGAGTCAACTTACAGGCTAACTCGCCATCATTGGTGAGCAACAACACACCCATAGTATTGCGGTCCAAACGACCAACAGGATAGATGCGCTCAGGACAAGCGTCTTTTACCAAGTCCATAACCGTTTTGCGTTGTTGTGGGTCATCAACGGTAGTAACATAGTCTTTTGGCTTATTGAGCAATACATATACTTTCTTCTCTATTGACACCGTTTGGTCATGAAATTTCACTTCGTCGGTACGCAACACCTTGGTTCCCAGTTCGGTAACCACCTGTCCGTTGACTGTAACTACTCCAGCCTGGATAAACTCATCGGCCTCACGACGGGAACAGATACCTGCATTGGCAAGGAACTTGTTAAGACGAAGGGGCTCATTGGGATCAATATGGTCTTCTTTATACTCAATACGCTTCTTCATGCTATATTTTGCATTGGGGTCATAATCGGCAGTACGAGGCCGATAGCCACCACGCTGAGGACCATAACCACCTTGCTGACGGGGACCATATCCGTTCTGCTGGCGGGGGCGATAACCACCACGCTGAAGACCATAGCCACCTTGCTGACGAGGTTGGTAACCACCTTCTTCACCATTATTATAGCGGGGACGATAACCACCTTGCTGACGAGGCTGATAACCGCCATCTTCACCATTATTATAGCGAGGACGATAACCACCCTGTTGACGAGGCTGGTAACCGCCTTCTTCACCATTATTGTTATAGCGAGGACGATAACCGCCTTGTTGACGTGGCTGGTAACCGTCTTCTTCACCATTATTGTTATAGCGGGGACGATAACCACCCTGCTGACGAGGCTGATAACCACCGCCATTATTATAACGAGGGCGATAACCGCCTTGCTGTCCGCCACCGGCTGAACCCAAAAGATTGGCACCAAAGCCCTCTGGACGGAATCCAGCTTCTTGATTGTTTTCACGGTTGTCTGTGTACGTACGTGTAGTACGTATACGGGGGCGCAGTGGTCTGGCGCCTACATTTTTTCTTTCTTGCGAGCCGAATCCCTCGGTCGTTTCATCGTTACCCATGTTCAGGTTTTGCGAATTATTTTCTAAATCCATAATTAAAAATACTTTAGTAGCCTCACGGCTGTTGTTAATAATTGGGTTATTTCGGTTATATTTACATGCCTGTATAATTGAGTGGAGTAATAGCCATCAATTCGGCCTTTACACTGTCTTTTACATTTAATTGTCCTATAAATTCATGTATGGTCTTTTCTGTCATTTTCAGATTGGTACGGGTCAGCGCTTTCAGGGCCTCGTAAGGATGGGGGTAACCTTCGCGGCGCAGAATGGTCTGGATTGCTTCGGCTACCACTGCCCATGAATTTGCCAAATCGGCTTCTATACGCTCTTCGTTGAGAATAAGTTTACGTAAACCTTTAAGAGTACTTTGGATAGCGATAAGACTATGCCCCATTGGTACTCCTATGTTACGAAGCACCGTAGAATCAGTCAAATCACGCTGTAAACGACTTATAGGTAGTTTCTGAGCCAAGAACTGCAGTATAGCATTCGACATACCAAGATTGCCCTCGCTATTTTCAAAATCAATAGGATTTACCTTATGAGGCATGGCACTCGACCCTACTTCTCCGGCCTTAATCTTCTGCTTGAAATATTCCATAGAGACATACATCCAAATATCACGATCCAAATCAATAAGGATAGTGTTTATACGGCGCATAGCATCAAATACTGAAGCCAAATGGTCATAATTGCTTATCTGGGTAGTATACAGCTCACGCTCAAGTCCCAGTTTCTCACTCACAAAACGGTTGCCGAAAGCTTTCCAATCGTAAGTGGGATAGGCCACATGGTGAGCATTGTAATTACCTGTAGCGCCACCAAACTTAGCTGTAAGCTTACAAGAGCGAAGGGTAGCCAACTGTTCTTGCAGACGATAAACGTAGACCATCATCTCCTTACCCAAACGGGTTGGTGATGCTGGCTGTCCATGCGTTTTGGCCAACATTGGAACATCACGCCATTCCTCTGCATAAGTATGTAGCTGTGATATAACTTCTTCAACCTGGGGACAAAATACATCATTGAGCGCATCTTTTACCGACAAAGGTACACTGGTATTGTTTATATCTTGAGAAGTAAGACCAAAATGAATAAACTCTTTATATGCATCAAGACCACCTATTTTGTCAAATTCTTCCTTGATAAAATATTCAACGGCCTTGACATCATGATTAGTTATCTTTTCTATATCCTTTACACGCTGCGCATCAGCCTCTGAAAACGAAATGTATATCTTTCGCAAAGAGTCAAACAACGTATGGTCAAACGATGCCAACTGGGGCAAAGGAAGTTCACACAAAGCAATAAAGTATTCTATCTCCACACGGACACGATACTTGATAAGCGCATACTCTGAAAAATAATTTGCCAACAACTCTGTTTTTCCACGATAACGGCCATCTATAGGGGAAATGGCTGTCAATAAATCCAAATTCATAATCTATGCTTTTTTCTATGCTTTATTACAAGGCACAAAATTAATAATAATATTCTAAACCTACCATTATGAAGACGTGAAAAAAAATAAAAAAAAGCCTTAAAGATTTGACTTTAAGACTCTTTCTATTGTGGGCGTTGACGGATTCGAACCGCCGACCCTCTGCTTGTAAGGCAGATGCTCTAAACCAGCTGAGCTAAACGCCCTTAAAAATATTCCCTGCAACTCTAATGAACCACAGGGAACCACCCCTATAGTGGGCGCTGACGGATTCGAACCGCCGACCCTCTGCTTGTAAGGCAGATGCTCTAAACCAGCTGAGCTAAACGCCCTTACTTCTTGTAAGCGGGTGCAAAGGTAAGGACTTTTCTTGATACTACAAAATATTTCCCAATCTTTTTTCAGAAAAAGTATCATATTAGGCTTTTCACGCTACTTTGCAGCGTGCCATCGTGCCACAAGAGTGCTCACCTTCTTACCATTGACAGTCGGGATGATATCCACATGACAAGACTTCGTATGACGGCGCGGATATCGATATGTGACGCTAATGGATGTGCGCTGCCCCGGTGACAGAGTTACCTCAGCGGGCATCTTGAGCACAGTATTATTAGGATTACGAGTAAACGTGACCGTCATGGGGCGATCTGTATCGTTAGCCATCTTTAATTGAAACGAGTGCGTCTGTCCTGGTTTGAGATCAGGAAAACTCAGCACCTTGTAATTCATATAGAGTCCTTCGCCGTAGGCATAAGGATGATCTTCAGTCACTGGATGCTCATAAGGGATGACATTGCCTTTCACCCACAGGCGTGTGTAGGTACGTCCTCCACCAGTGATTACTGCCACCTCCTTACTAAACTTCCC
>CAVHVH010000149.1:0-5401 GCA_963639385.1 Oscillospiraceae bacterium | reverse complement strand
GCCCGCATTATTCTTTCGCTCACTTACACTCTGTCCTCGAAAATAATGCCGAATTGTTGTGCAAGAGAGAGCAGAGGCAAGCTTGCTTGACTTTGCTGAGCGTAGCCAACAATGCGTATGCAAATCTGACAAAGTTAATTTATAGAACCACCCATTATCGGGAAATTCAAGGTAATTTACAACATGACAAAAACAGCGAAAAGTATACTTCTCTTACTCTGTATATTTACTGGCATAAGCGCTAACGCTAAAGACTATCGCATTAACGATTTCGGTGCCAAAGCCAACGGCACCACCCTAAACACCAATATTATACAACACGCCATAGACTATATAAGTTCTCATGGTGGCGGAAACTTGATATTCGGTCCGGGCCGATATCTTACGGGTACTATCTACTTAAAGAATGATGTAACAATAACGCTGGAAAACGGTTCAGAGATATTAGGGGCTACCAACCCATGGGACTACGACAAGAATGCCACCGTAAACTGGCAATCGCTTATCTTTGCCATTGGACAGAGAAACATCGGCATCCGCGGAAAAGGCACTATCAACGGACAGGGAGCTAAGACGGCCAACAATATGGTAGACATTATAAACCGCGGCCTTTACGATGACCCTCTGCGCAACGGTCGGCCTTATGAGGGCAACCGTCCGCAGAACATCTACTTCCGCGAGTGTTCCAACATAGTAGTAGAGGGTATCACCCTGCGCGACCCTGCCAGTTGGAACCAAACCTATGACCAGTGCACCAACCTGCTGGTAGACGGAATTACTGTAGACAGCAAATCGTATTGGAACAACGATGGCATAGATGTAATAGACTGCGACGGCGTAACCCTACGCAACTGCAACATCGATGCCGCTGACGATGTATTCTGCTTCAAATCTCACTCGGCCGACCATATCTGCCAAAACGTAGTAGTAGAAAACTGCGTAGGACGCTCCAGTGCCAACGGTCTGAAGTTCGGCACAGTGTCGCGCGGAGGCTTCCGCAACTTCAAAATCAAGAACCTTACCATTTACAACACCTACCGTTCGGCCATCACCTTTGCCACCGTAGACGGGGGTACTATAGACAATATAGAAGTTGACGGCGTAAGGTCTATCAATACCGGCAATGTACTCTATCTGCGTATAGGAGAGCGCTGGAACAAGGGTAAGCAACCCTCAATGACCAACATTACCATACGCAACGTGTACGCCGAGATACCCTCTACCAAACCCGATGCCGGATACTGTTACGAAGGTCCGGTAGAAGATATGCCACGTAACATTTCGCCAGCCAGCATAGTAGGCATACCCACCTGCAAAATCAAAAACATAAAACTGCAAAACATCAAGATAATAACTCCCGGAGGCGGCAACCCATTCTACGCCTATAGAGGCACCACACCGGCAGAGCTGAAGAAAATCCCAGAGATGATCAATTCGTACCCCGAATTCTCGCAGTTCAAAGAATTGCCGGCCTGGGGCTTCTATCTTCGCCACGCTGAGAATGTAACGTTCGACAATGTAGTTATCCATGCACTAAAACACGACTATCGCCCCGCCATAGTGGCCGACGACGTAAAGGACATCTCACTGAAACACATGAAATATGAAGAGCCCGATAGTAAAGATAAACAACAAGTGGTTCTCTATCAGTGCACAAAGAAATAAGTCACCCCACATTAACACTACACACATTATGAACAAAATAGCAACACTATTCTGTACCTGCCTTTTGGCAGTATCGGCTATAGCCAAAGACTACCAAGCCGTGGCCTTCGGCGTAAAAAGCGACGGAACAACCAATAATACCCGCTCTATACAGCGCGCCATTGACTATATATCTGCCCAAGGCGGAGGAAAACTAATCTTCTATGTAGGCCGGTATCTCACCGGAAGCATAGAACTCAAGAGTGGCGTAACACTGGTTATTAACGAAGGTGCAGTACTCATAGCCTCGCCATCCATATACGACTTAAAAGGCTCGCCCCATTTGGCTCTAGTCTACGCCAAAGACCAGCACGACATAGCCATTACTGGCAAGGGCATTATAGACGGCAACCGCAGAGCACTGACAACCAGTTTTTCCGAGCAGGATGCACTGGGATACGTTGGCACACAGGCCGAAGTACCCACTATTATAAGCCTCAGCCACTGCAAAAACGTAGAAATAAGCGGCATTACGCTGCAGAACCCTATACGCACACCCCAAAAGTTTGACAACTGCGACAATATCAATATAAGCAACCTTATTCTGGGTACTTCTGATATAACTTCACCGTTATACAATGCGGAAGGATGTACCCAGCTAACGGTAAAAGACTGTCTTACGCAACCAAAATACTAACTCCACAGAACCATAATATTATGAGTAACACAAAACGACTGATACTAGCTTCTCTTCTTGCGGTTACAACTGCCTTCACTGCCACTGCAAAAGACTACCAGATGACCCTTTTCGGTATAAAGAGCGATGGCGTAACCATGAACACGCGTTCCATACAAAAAGCTATAGATTATATAGCCGACAAGGGGGGAGGACGGCTGATTTTTACCGTAGGTAGATACCTTACCGGAAGCATACATATGCGGTCTAACGTAACCCTACACCTAAGCGAGGGGGCTATACTGGTAGGCTCTACCAATCCGTATGACTACGACAAGGAGCTCAATGCATGGTACGGACTAATTTTAGCCAATAAGCAAGAAAACATAGCCATTACCGGAAAAGGTGTAATAGAGGGACGGGGGCGCGAATTGGCCAACAACTTCCTTAACCAAGCCTGCAATGGCATTATCAGCGACGATATGAAGCTTGGTCGCGTAGGTAACAGACCTAAGCTTATATATTTCCGCGAATGTAACAACGTTACCATAAAAGACGTAACCCTACAGAACCCGGCTTTTTGGACACAGACCTACGACCAGTGTACCAATCTGCTCATAGACGGTATAACTGTACATAGCCGCGCCTATTGGAACAACGATGGAATGGACATAGTTGACTGCAACGGAGCCCTTATCCAGAATTGTTATGTAGATGCCACCGACGATGCCATCTGCCTGAAGTCGCACGATGCCAACAGTATCTGCCAAAATATCACCGTTCGCAACAACAAAGCCTGTTCGAGTGCCAGCGGCATCAAGTTCGGCACTGCCTCACAGGGCGGTTTCAAAAATATCCGTATCGTCAACAACACCATTTTCGACACATTCCGCTCGGCCATCACCATACAAGCTGTAGACGGAGGCTTGGTTGAAAACGTTGTTGTAGACAGTCTGCGTGCCTTCAACACTGGCAACCCCATTTATCTAGTTGTAGGGCAACGCAACAAAGACATCAACAGGCTAATAAAGATTGACGAAAACCATAGTCGCGCCCACCGTAGCAGAATGGATAACATACACATATCCAATGTTTACGCAGAAGTTCCTGGCACTAAGCCCGATGCCGGATACGAATACGAAGGTCCTACTGAAGACAATCCACGTAACATATCACCTTCGGGTATTGTAGGACTGGCTGACAACCATATAACCAATGTAACCATAGAAAACGTAGAGATAGTATATCCCGGTGGCGGCGACTCCACCTATGCCCGTGTAGCCACATACGAACTGGACAAAGTACCTGAGATGCCGCAAGCCTACCCTGAGTTCTCACAGCACAAAGAGTTACCAGCTTGGGGCTTCTACATACGCCATGCCGACGGCATAACCTTTAAGAACGTAAAACTCACTGCCCGCAAAGCTGACTATCGTCCCGCCATAGTGCTTGACGATGTAACCCAAGGCTCTTTTACCAAGATGAAAATCACAGAACCAAAGGCTGGACGTAAACAGCAGATATTTGCCTACAAATCTACTAAAATAAAAAAATAAGGGGAGTCTATACCGCAGGCAAAGTACGCTTGCTTAACACCATAAGTCCTACAAAGGTAAGAAATCCGTTAAGCATAAGTAGTTCGTAGCCAAAATGATAGTCGCATAGAGCCGATGTAGCCATATCTATAACAAAGCAGACAATAGGTGAGGCCACAGCAACATAAGGAACCCATCTATCGCGCACCTTACGATGAGTAAATAGGGCGAAGCCAAACATGCCCAACAATGGTCCATAGGTATAAGAACACATAACATAGATAGCATCAATAAGGCTGGTATTATTGAACACCCTGAATAAAAGGATAAACAAAGCAAACACTACCGCTATGCCTACATGAACCCTACGGCGAAGTTTTTCGTCACCGGGTTTTCCACAAATATCAACACAATAAGATGTAGTAAGCGCAGTAAGTGCCGAATCGGCACTTGAGAACGATGCGGCCACAATGCCTATAGTAAAGAATACTACCACCGCCATACCCAGTTGACCAGACGCAGCAAAGGTAGGCAGTAGTTGGTCGCCCGTAACCGTAATGCCAGTACGTTGGGCAAGCAGCAATAACAATACACCCAAGGCCAAAAACAAGGCATTGGCCGGCAAGAAAGCCATACCGTAAGAACACATATCTTTCTGCGCTTCGCGGAGCGTCTTACATGTAAGGTTTTTCTGCATCATATCTTGGTCAAGTCCCGTCATCACCACTACAATAAAAATACCGCTAAAAAACTGTTTCCAAAAATTCTGACGCGATACCCAATCATCGAATACAAATATACGACTATGACTGTCGCTGGCAACTACGCTCAGCGCTTCGCCAAAATTCATATCCAGAGCAGTAGTAACGTGGACAATAATCAGTATCAAGGCTACAAACATACAAAGAGTTTGGAAGGCATCGGTCCATACCAATGTTCTTACACCTCCCCGGTGTGTATAAAGCCATATCAGCATAACCAACAGAGGAACGGTTATATAGAAGGGAATACCCATAGAGTCGAATACAAACTGTTGGAGAACAATACATACCACATAGAAACGGGCTGCAGCTCCAGTTATCTTTGATAATAGAAAGAACGAAGCACCCGAAAGATACGAGCACCGTCCAAGACGCAGTTTAAGGTAAGAATAAATAGTAGTAAGGTCGTGGCGGTAATAGACGGGCAGCAACACAAAAGCCACCACCACATACCCCACCGCAAAGCCCATGCAGGTTTGTAAGTACGTCATATCGGTAGCACTTACCATACCTGGCACCGAGACGAATGTTACACCCGATATAGAGGCACCCACCATACCAAAGGCCACCATATACCAAGGTGAGCATCGATTAGCTCTAAAAAAGGTTTCGTTGTTTCCACTCCGTACTACAAGTCGGCTAAACAGCAGCAACAAACCGAAATAAGCCAATACCGAAATAAGTATTATCATAGTGTGTCAATTTTCTGAAGGCAGTTGTATTGCTTCTATCTGCCGCAACATCTCTACGGCATTGCCTACGGTAGTTATCTGCGACACATGCAT
>CAVHVH010000148.1:0-5490 GCA_963639385.1 Oscillospiraceae bacterium | reverse complement strand
CTATACGATATATTACGAGATTGACGGATTTATAGACAATTTCTATGGTGCGCTGCTAACTAATACCAGCCAGGTATATCTCTTTGACTTGATACCTTATAGCGAGGGAATGTTGCTGCGTGTACCCTCGCGCGAAAATCCTGCCGAACTATGTCCTATGCCGCGCCAACAGAAGATGTTCGATGTGTTCAAGGAGCATCACCAGTGGCAGAATATCATAGGACTGCGTACCGTGGGCGACCTGAACTATGCCGTAGACCACGGCTTTGATACCGACATAATCAATATCAACGAGGCACTACAGGAGAAGAAAATAGCCTACATAGCCGAGCAGATAGCTGCCCGCAAGGATGTAAGACTGGTACTGCTGGCCGGACCGTCATCATCGGGCAAGACCACTACCTGCAAGCGCCTAAGCATACAACTGCTTACCTGTGGACTGAAGCCGCTGCAAATATCGCTCGACGATTATTTTGTAGACCGCGAGAAAACTCCCCTTGATGCCAACGGCGAATACGACTACGAAAGTGTATATTCTCTTAATATAGAACTTCTAAACCAGCAGTTCAAGGCTCTCTTTGCCGGCGAAGAGATAGAACTGCCTAAATACAACTTTCAGGCAGGAAAGAGCGAAAAAAGCGGCCGAAAACTGCAACTTGGGCCAAACGATATTGTAGTAGTTGAAGGAATACACGCCCTTAACCCCGAACTTACCGCACAGATACCCGAAGCACAGAAATTCCGCGTATATGTGTCTGCTCTCACCACAATCCTGTTAGATGAGCACAACTATATACCCACTACAGACAATAGGCTATTGCGCCGTATCATACGCGACTACAAATACCGGGGCGTAAACGCCAGGGAAACTATACACAGGTGGCCCAGTGTACGGGCCGGAGAAGAGCGGTGGATATTCCCCTATCAAGAAAATGCCGATGCTATGTTCAATAGTGCTATGCTCTACGAACTCGCCGTGATAAAACAACAGGCCGAACCACTACTCGAGCAAGTACCTGAAAACTGCGAAGAGTACGCCGAGGCCCACAGACTGCTCAAGTTTATGCGGTACTTCCATCCCATATCATACCAACAGCTGTCGCCAACCTGTTTGCTGCGCGAATTTCTTGGCGGAAGCTCGTTTAAGTATTAATGATGGTAATTTTTAGAACAGCCATTAAAAAATGATGCTATAAATTAGTTTAAACTCTATCGATTAATTATAAACCCATCAAGAGGGTGGTAATTTTTAAGTGCCACCCTAAATATAACACATACGGGTGGTTCTATAAATTAGCTTTGCTCGATTTTGAACCGAAAAGAAACCGAAAGATGGCAAAACGCAATTCCCCCAACAAAGAATGAACTTGGCGGTGGTAATTTTTGGAACCACCTATATTATTACAGCCATATATAACCTTTTATGGACGAAGACATAGAAATAAAGCAAGTAGAGCATATAGTGGTAAGATTTTCTGGTGATTCGGGCGACGGCATGCAGCTGGCCGGCAACATATTCTCTACCATCTCTGCCACTGTAGGCAACGGCATAAGTACCCTACCAGACTATCCCGCCGACATACGTGCCCCGCAAGGGTCGCCCACGGGCGTATCGGGGTTCCAGGTACATATAGGTAGCGGAGCCGTGTATACTCCCGGAGACCGTTGCGATGTGTTGGTAGCCATGAATGCTGCTGCCCTAAAGACCCAGTATAAATATACCCGGCCGCAAGCCACTATTATAATAGATACCGACAGTTTTAGTCAGGCTGACCTGCGCAAAGCCGGGTTCAGTACCAACGACTACTTGGCCGAAATGGGCATAGATACAGACTGTGTTGTAGCCTGTCCTATAACTACTATGGTGAAACACTGTCTGGAAGATACTGGCATGGACAACAAAAGTATACTGAAATGCCGTAACATGTTTGCCCTGGGTATGGTATGCTGGCTCTTCAACCGCAATATAAGTTTGGCCGAAGACTTTCTTAACCACAAGTTCGCCAAAAAACCACAAGTGGCTCAGGCTAATATCCGCACCGTACACGCCGGATACGACTATGCCCATAACGTACATGCCGGAGTACCGGCCACATACCGGATAGAAACCATAAACAAGGTGCCTGGAAGATATATGGATATAACCGGAAACAAGGCCACGGCCTATGGACTGATAGCCGCTGCCGAGAAAGCTGGGCTGAAACTTTATCTGGGTTCGTATCCTATAACGCCAGCCACCGATATACTGCACGAACTGGCCAAGCACAAGTCGTGTGGAGTAATAACCGTACAGTGTGAAGACGAAATATCGGCTTGCGCAAGCGCCATAGGCGCATCGTTTGCCGGAGCACTGGCCGCCACATCAACATCAGGTCCGGGTATATGTCTGAAAAGTGAAGCCATCAACTTGGCCGTTATCGACGAACTACCACTGGTTATCATCGATGTACAGCGTGGTGGTCCATCGACAGGATTGCCTACCAAGAGCGAACAGACCGATCTGTTGCAGGTACTCTATGGCCGCAACGGCGAAAGTCCCATGCCCGTAATAGCCGCAACCAGTCCGTCCGACTGCTTCTCGGCTGCCTATATGGCCGCCAAAATAGCCTTGGAACATCTTACCCCCGTGGTGCTACTAACCGATGCTTTCATAGCCAATGGGTCAGCGGCATGGCGGTTGCCAAGCATGGACAGTCTGCCTGATATACACCCCCATTACGCTACAGCCGACCAAAAATTCAACTATACCCCTTACCGGCGCGACCCCGATACATGTGTACGCTACTGGGCCATTCCCGGACAAGAGGGATACACCCATATCTTGGGCGGACTGGAGAAAGACGGCAAGACCGGAAGCATTTCTACCGAACCCGAAAACCACGACCTAATGGATAGGCTTCGCTCACAGAAAGTGGCGCGCATAGAAGTGCCCGACTTGGAAGTATTGGGTGATAGTAACAATGCCCAACTGCTCATTGTTGGGTTCGGCTCTACCTATGGTCATTTACTCTCGGCTCTCAAAGAACTGCGCTCTCGTGGCCACAAGGTAGCTCTGGCACAATTTAAGTACATCAATCCGTTGCCGCACAACACTGCAGAGGTGCTAAACCATTACCCAAAGGTAGTAGTGGCCGAACAGAATCTTGGTCAACTGGCAGCCCTGCTGCGTATACGTATCAATAGATTTGCGCCATATCAGTACAATAAAGTAAACGGACAACCCTTTGTGGTAAGCCAATTGGTAGAAAAGTTCGAGAAGATACTACTTGAACCCGCCAGCACCAAAAGCGTTACCTACGAAGACAATATAATATCCTAAGGAGCGAGTCTGCAAACAGGCATTGCCATATATATAGACTATCCTGTAAATAACTACAACATACATGAACGGATATACCGCCAACGATTATAAAAAGGGGCAACCCAGATGGTGCCCTGGATGCGGCGACCATTTCTTTCTGGCCAGTCTGCAAAAGGCTATGGCCGAACTGGGCATACCTCCTTATCGTACAGCCGTGATAAGCGGCATAGGATGCTCCAGCCGGTTGCCCTATTATGTTAACACCTATGCCATGCAGACTATCCACGGGCGCGCAGCGGCCATTGCCAGCGGTGTAAAGACTGTAAGCCCCGACCTGGCCGTATGGCAGATAAGCGGCGACGGCGATGGACTGGCCATCGGCGGCAACCACTTTATACATACCATACGTCGCAACACAGACATCAATATGATATTGCTCAACAACCGTATCTACGGTCTCACTAAAGGGCAGTATAGTCCTACGTCGCCACGCGGATTCGTATCTAAATCGTCGCCCTATGGCACTGTCGAAGACCCCTTCCGCCCGGCCGAATTATGCTTTGGTGCACGCGGACATTTCTTTGCAAGAGCTGTGGCCAACGATGGACCCGCAACTATAGACATTCTTAAGCGGGCATACCAGCATCGGGGCGCATCGGTGTGCGAGATACTGCAGAACTGTATGATATTCAACAACGGATGTTACGCCCCTATATATACTCGTGAAGGGCGTAGTAGCCACGCTATCTATGTAGAAGACGGAAAGCCATTGGTATTCGGCGAAAACAACGAATACGGACTTGTACAAGAAGGGTTCGGGTTGAAAGTAGTAGAGATAGGGCATAACGGATATACCATAGACGATATACTGGTACACAACAGTCACTGCGAAGATAATACGCTGCAGCTAAAACTCGCCATGATGGACAATGAACACGGGTTTCCTGTAGCCTTAGGCGTAATACGCGATGTAGAGGCACCCACCTACGACAATTGTGTAAACCAGCAGATAGAAGAGATTAAAGCCCAAAAAACTTACCATAATTTTGAACAACTGCTCAATACCAATGATATTTGGGAAGTAGAATAACGGCAAAAATATTGGGATAAAGCTAATATTCTAATTTACGTAACAAGAAAAAAGGTTCAGAAGTTAACTCTCTCAGCTTCTGAACCTTTATTAAATTTTTGTCTCTCTTTTTATTGTATAAATTCTACATCATCAACAATTAATTTCTGCTTACCATAGGTGTAATAGCCAAACCCTGTATATTCCAATGGCATATAACGAACTTTCATTATTTGCAATCCATTAACAGTAAATGTCAAAGTTGAGTTGTTGGATTCCAAATCCCATTCTTGCTTAACTTTTCTCGTTTTTCCCCATTTTATACTTTGCGAAATAGAACCAACCAATTTATTGTCTACATATCGAAGGAATCTAACGGTATTCTCATCAAAGACAAACGCATAAAAAGTGCCGTCATCCTTATAATTAAAGATTAGGCCCGCAAGTTTTCCATCATCCAATTTATCAATAGTTACATTTGTACGAATTTTAAAAGAATGCTGAATATTCAATGGGGCATAGCAGAAACATGTGAAATAAGTATTTTCACCAACTTGTTGTCCCATCATTGCAGACCAAAATTTATTTACACCCTTTGAAGTTATTGTAAGTACGCCTTTGTTTATCACGGAAGTTCCAGCGTCACTTTCTGCTGCACACTCATTCCAATTCAAAGAATTAGAATCAAATGTTTCTTTTATACTTTGTGCATTTGCATCTGCTAGCGACATTATTATTGTGCAGAATAAGACGATAATCTTTTTCATACTGTTTACAGATTATTAAGTTTACCTAATCTTGTTTGTAATTCTTGAACAATTTCCTCAAACTCTTTAGGAATTCTATCTATTGCTTCAAACTCGCCATGTCTTGCTGCATGCGAAGAAGCTACTTCTGATTCTATCTTTATTTGAAAAGCCACTTTTGATGGAGTAGAAATATCACGAATTGTTACTCGATTGCGAATCTGCTTTTCTGTCAGATTAAAAGTCTTATATTGCCAAGTAGTTTGAACAAAACCGCCATCAAAATCAGATATTGCTATCTCATCGAAATAGTTAAGAAGAATTTGATGCATTAACTTCCACGCTTTGGATACATCTACTTTACTATCTTTTAT
>CAVHVH010000147.1:0-5501 GCA_963639385.1 Oscillospiraceae bacterium | reverse complement strand
ACTCGAACCCACGACATTCAGAACCACAATCTGACGCTCTAACCAACTGAACTACAGCCACCATATATGACTTAAATCGATTAAGCGAGTGCAAAGGTAATGGTTATTTTTGTTTTCTGCAAATTTTTCATCCATTATTTTGCTTTTCGTTGGTAGTTTTTGCTTGTTTTTGTATTTCTTGGAGTGAATGGAAATTATCGGGGGATAAAGGAATAATCAGTAGAGGCAAGTCTACTTAATTTTGTAGAGCGTAGTCAATACTGCAACCGTAAGACGAAAAACGCATCCTGCAATGAAGGTATAAACCTGATGGTGGTAATTTGTAGAACAACCCTATAAATAAAAATCCCATTCCAAGAGAAAGGAACGGGATTCTACGATATGTCTTTTGTAAAAGGTTACTTGCTTTCAGGTGCAGTTGTACTGGTAGCAGGTGCTGAGTTTGCTGGAGCCTGTTGGGTATTTTCCTTAGTAGGCTGGCTAGCACCAAAACCAGGCATATTAGTTGGGTTGGTGGTTTCGGTTTGTGTAGCGGCTTTTTCCATTACGCTTTCTTCGGTTACTGCTTTCGGAGCGGTGTAGGCGCATACAATGCTGATGACAACCATAGCTGCTGCTAATCCCCATGTAACTTTTTCTACCAAATCGGTAGTTTTGCGTACACCCATAAATTGGTTGGAAGCAGAGAATTGTGAGGAAAGTCCTCCGCCTTTTGATTCTTGAATAAGCACGATGCCAATCATCAAGATTGAAGCCAGTACTATAAGTACTACGAATAATGTGTAAATCATCTTGTTGTTTATTTTTTGTTATTATTTGCTGTTTTGTTGCGATCCTGTGGCCTTGCTGTTCAGTATCAGCTTCTCTAGAAATCGTATTTGGTCTGCAAAGTAAGCATTTTTTTTTGGAAAAATCAAATTTAGGTGCGTAATTATTTCCAAAGCCTTTTCAAAACGGCCCTGCTGAATGTAAATTCGGGCCAAAGTCTCGGTGCAATAGCTTCCGTCAACCATGCTTCCGTTATCTTTTGATTCTTCATTGCTTTCGGGTGTGTACTCGGGTTCTTCTTTGAGTTCTATCTTCCCATTGTCGTTATTTATAAAGTTATCAATAAGCGACTGTCCTTTCATTTGTGGAGCGTCTTCGGCCTCATCGTCGCTTTCGGTATCAAGCAAGAAACTTACATAGTCTATTGCGGCATCGGCAGCAGTTGGCTTGCGTTTCTTTTTCTTCGGTTCTTCCTCGGCTTCTTCTTCCTGAGGAATGGTATCCAAAAAGTTGTCGATGAGCGAAATGGTACGATCGACGTCCTTGTCATTTTTCTTCTGCTTGTTGGTAGTAGCCTTTTTCAACTTGTAGTGTGCTGCTTCTATCATGCCGAATATCACTCTTCTGTCGGTAATATATATGGCTGCTTTGCGCAGTTCTTCGTTAAATGAGGGATCGTGCAGTATGTATAAGTTTTGCAGCATTAGCAACCTTGCTGTTTGGAAATAGGGATAGAGCGCAATTAGACTTCGGAGACTGTATAGGGTCTCCTTGTCCATAGTTTGTGGATGCTTGATGAGCTGCTCTAAATCCAATTCCATATTGGTTGCGTTGTTTTTGTAGGTTTACCAGTTGGCTACGGTAGCATTGAATATCTGCTCTACTATATCTTTGGTCATCTGGGTTACCAATTCTTCTTGAACCGAGTTCAAACTTTGAGTTGATTCGTATGTCTGCGAGGCTGAGAATTGCCGTTCAAAGTCTTCTTTGTGGTTGGTGTTGTTGGTAAATCTTACATTAACAGTCATAGTGAGTTCTACCTGTGCTGAATGTCCTTCGCTTGAAACCGATTTGTTGCGTTGGGTGTATTGGGTTATTTCTCCCTCTATTTTCAAGTCGCCGTTACGCTTTACCTGGATTAGGCGGGTGTGGTTGGCAAATTCGTCTTTTAGAGTGTTGTTGAACAAAGGCCCCATTGGCCCCCATACATAGCTACTGCGGATTGGGAATTCGCTTATTTGTATTGTTTTTGTTTTTGTATAGTCTATGCTAGCACCATTAAACTTGTAGCCTTTGAAAGCGCATGATGTAGCTACTATAAGTGTAAGTGCTGCCAATACTAATTGTATGTATGTTGCTTTTGTTCTCATTGCTATTGTTTATTCAAGTCCGTATTGTTTCAGCCTGCGGTATAAGGTGCGGTCTGATATACCAAGGGCAAGGGCAGCTTCGCGACGTCGGCCATTGGCTTTCTCCAGAGCTTCTATTATGGCTTTCTTGTCGTGCTCTTCGCGCGTCATGGGTGTTGTGGTCTCGTTTTTTATTTCCTCGGCCACAGCGTCTTCGGCTTGGAACTGCTGTATTTGTCCATTGGTAATGTGGGTAAGCGATTTTGTATATGGCTGAGTGCTACTCGTGCTGCGTTCGTTGAGCTGTTTTTTGAGAGAATCTATCTCTTGTTTTAGATCGGTAACATTGCCACGCAACTCGTACAATACCTTATATAGCAGTTCGCGTTCGCTCTCGTAAGAGTGCTTCCCTGTCTTGTCTACCGTGGCGAGTTCCATACTCTCAGGGTCGTGTGGGATAAATTGCGTAAGTGCCTCGGCGTCTATTTCGCGTTTCTCGCTGAGTACAGACATCTGCTCGGTGATGTTTTTCAGCTGGCGTACGTTTCCTGGCCATTTGTATTGCATCAGCAGTTGTTTGGCTTCATCGGTGAGGGTTATCTTGGGAAGCTTGTATTTCTCTGCGGTCTGCAGTGCGAAAAGTCTGAACAATAAAAGAATATCTTGTCCACGCTCGCGCAGTGCAGGCATCTGTATAGGAATAGTGTTAAGCCGGTAATAAAGGTCTTCTCTGAATTTGCCCTCGCTGATAGCTTTGCGCATGTTTACGTTTGTAGCGGCTACGATGCGTATGTTGGTCTTCATTATTTTCTGACCGCCTACACGTATGTATTCGCCTGTTTCCAGCACACGCAACAACCGTGCCTGAGTGGCAATAGGCAATTCGCCTACTTCGTCTAAAAAAATGGTGCCTCCGTCGGCAGTACCAAAATAGCCTTCGCTCTCTCCGATGGCTCCTGTGAACGAGCCTTTTTCATGACCAAAGAGTTCGCTATCTATTGTTCCTTCTGGTATGGAGCCGCAGTTGATGGCAAAATATTTCTCTTTTCTGCGTGGTGAATTATCGTGGATGATGCGGGGTATAATCTCCTTGCCTACACCGCTTTCGCCTACGATGAGTACCGACAGATCGGTAGGGGCCACTTGCAGGGCTATGTCGAGCGCACGGTTCAATCCGTCGCTATTGCCTACCACGTTATACCGTTGCTTTATTTTTTGCAGTTCAGAGATATTCATGGAATGCAAAATTACGAAAATTATTTAATATACATTAGGTATGCGGTTTATATTTTTCTTGTTTCTCATGATTTGTGGTTTCTGTTTGTTGTTAGGATTATTCCTTTGTTAATGTCATCGCCCTTGGGGAAAAATAATCTCCCTGCTATGACAATGTGGCCATAGCAGGGAGACTCTTGGTATCGGTAGCGCACCTAGGGGAGTCCCCGTGTGCTGATAGATAATTGTGTGCTTGTTAGTTGTTGGCTATATGTTTGTGTTTCCACACCATAAACCATAGGCCACAGGCAATGGCAGAGGCTGCGCCCGTAAGGTATGAGGCATTCCAGCTCATATTACCGCAATATTCGTCTACGGCCAAATAAGTTACGCATACGGCTACCATGAACATGCCCGGCAGCAGTGCGGTACAGTAGGGTTTTTTCTGCTTGGCCAAGTATATGGCTATGGCAAAGAAGGTGAATATGGAGAATGTCTGGTTGAACCAGGCAAAGTAGCGCCACAGTACATCGAATTTGACAAATAGCAGTATTACACTGATGGCGAATACTGGCAGACAGAGCATCATGCGCTTAATTACCTTGTCTTGTTTCAGTTTGAAGGTGTCTGCCAAAATAAGGCGGGCGCATCGCAATGCTGTATCACCAGTGGTGATAGGGGCTATTACTACGCCCAAGATGGCCAATACGGCTCCGAATGAGCCAAGCCAACTGTTACAGATATGGTTGACAAAGATGGCTGGGTTTACTGCGCCATTGGCATCGAGCATGGCATTGTATATCTTCTCGTAGGGGGTGTTGCCGGCTACGTCGAGCTCGTTGGCAAACTGTAGTGCTGCTGCCGACCATATAAGGGCTATGACGCCCTCGGTAATCATTGCTCCGTAAAATACGCGGCGACCATAACGCTCATTCTTTATGCATCGTGCCATCAGTGGACTTTGTGTGGCGTGGAAACCGCTTACTGCGCCGCAGGCTATGGTGATACATAGGCATGGAAATACAGGTAGACCGCCTCCGGGATAGTGGTTCTCAAAGGCTTCTGTTATCTCTGGAATTGGTATGCCGCTATGGACAAATACCCCTATAAATATGCATACGGCCATGAAAATAAGTACAACACCGAATATAGGATACACCTTGCCTATAATTTTATTGATGGGCAACGTGGCTGCAAGTAGGTAATAAATAAAAATAACCACTACCCAAAAGAAATAAGTATCGCCTATGGGTAGCCCGTTTGTAAGGTTGGCCAGCAAGCCAGCAGGGGTTTTTACAAATACGGCTACTACCATAATCATCAGAAGTAGGGCTAAGTAGCGTTGTGAATTTCTGGCCCAGGTACCCATCTCATCGCCTACAATTTCGGGTAGTGAAGCACCGTTGCGCTTTAGCGAAATCATGGCGGCCATATAATCGTGGGCTGCACCGCCGAAGATACATCCCAATACTATCCAAAAGTAGGCCGACGGACCGAATAGAATACCCTGTATGGTACCGAATATGGGACCGGTGCCGGCAATATTGAGAAACTGGATGAGAAATACTTTCCATGTTGGCATTGGACTATAGTCTATACCATCTTGCATGGTGTAGCATGGAGTAGGCCTGTTGGCGTCGGGTTGCATAATACGCTCAATTACCTTACCGTAGATGAAGTATCCTAGGATGAGGCATATCAAGCTGGCAATAAATGTATACATTTTATAGAAATTTTCGACAAAAGTACTACTTTTTGGTTGAAATGACAAATAATATTCATATAATTGCCTGATGAGAGTTGCAATTTGTTACTGGCGGCTTTGTAAATTGTTGTCGTATGTAGATGGTATTTATGACTTATAGTTGTAAGTTTGGTTTGGTTATGAATATTTAACAATTGTCGGCGATTTATAGTTAAATAATCATAATTATTTTGCCGATTTTTGTCATTTTCTCCCTATTTTTTGTGATAAAAAGTGCGAAAGTTTTGGCCAAAAATAGCCCATTTGGGGGTAATTTTGAAGTTATCAACAGATGCGGATGATGTCGAAAACCCTAATTTTTGACCGTAAAATGCTAATATTTGGCAAATTTAACGGCTTTTAACATAACTCTCGCTCTAATTCTTGACAAACGAACTATAATTTTTGAGAACCTAAAGACCATC
>CAVHVH010000146.1:0-5504 GCA_963639385.1 Oscillospiraceae bacterium | reverse complement strand
GAATTTCGCCTACGAGAGCGATGAAGTCTTTGCCTGCAGCTACGAAGTCGGTTTCGCATTTTACTGCAATCATGGCAGCAAATCCTTCAACCTTCTTTACAAGTACGCAGCCATTCGATGTTTCGCGGTCAGAACGCTTGGCAGCAATGGCCAAACCGCGCTCGCGGAGCAATTCTTTAGCCTTGTCGAAATCGCCCTGAGCTTCGTTCAGCGCGTTCTTGACATCGGCCAAACCAGCACCGGTCATGGCACGCAACTTTTTGATATCTTCTATTGAAACAGCCATAGTTGTTATAATCTTCTTGTGTGTTGATAATATTTTATGATTACTCGGTAGCGGGTGCTTCAGTGCTTTCTGCTGCTTCGGCAGTCTCTGCGGTTTCGGCAACGGGAGCCTCTTCCTTGCGAGCCTTGCGTGTGCGGCGTGGTTTAGCCTCGGCTACTTCCTCGGCTTGCTCTGATGCTGCTTTCTCGTCAGCCTTTTCAGCCTTGCGCTCTTCCAGTCCTTCTGCAATAGCACCGCAGCAGGCGTTCAGGATAACCTCTACAGAGTCTTTGGCATCGTCGTTGGCGGGTATGATGTAATCAATAGGCTTGGGATCAGAGTTGGTGTCTACGATAGCGAACACGGGGATACCCAAACGGTTTGCCTCCTTAACGGCGATGTGCTCTTTCATTACGTCAACAACGAAAAGTGCTGAGGGAAGACGAGTCAAATCTGCTATTGAACCGAGGTTTTTCTCCAACTTGGCGCGCTGGCGTGTTACCTGCAGCAACTCGCGCTTTGAGAGGTTAGAGAATGTACCATCGTTCATCAGTTTGTCTATGTTTGCCATTTTCTTAACAGCCTTGCGGATAGTTGGGAAGTTGGTAAGCATACCGCCTGGCCAACGCTCTATAACGTAAGGCATGTTTACTGAAGCAGCCTTCTCGGCTACGATGTCCTTTGCCTGTTTTTTAGTAGCGACAAACAAGATTTTCTTGCCTGATTTAGCAATACCCTTCAGTGCTTCTGCAGCCTCGTCTATCTTGGCAACAGTCTTGTTGAGGTCTATAATGTGGATACCATTGCGCTCCATGAAGATATAGGGAGCCATAGCGGGATTCCATTTGCGGCGGAGGTGGCCAAAGTGGCAACCTGCCTGGAGTAACTGGTCAAAATTAGTTCTTGACATTGTTTTTTCTTTTTTAGTTGTTTACTTTCTTTTTTAATTCTATTTGGCTTAGAACCAGCCCGCAGGTAATTGCCAATGGCAAGTCTTGCGGGTTTAGATGCTAAACTGCCAGTTGTATTAACGCTTGCTGAACTGGAAGCGGCGGCGTGCCTTGGGCTGACCTGGCTTCTTACGTTCAACAGCACGTGAATCGCGGGTAAGGAATCCCTGGTCTTTCAGGGCTTTTTTGTCTTCGGCATTTACCTTTACCAGTGCGCGGGCGATGGCTAGGCGAAGTGCTTGGCTCTGACCAGTGAAACCGCCACCGTCGAGGTTGGCCTTTATATCGTATTTTCCGTCAACATCCAAAAGAGCCAGTGGCTGCTTAACCACATACTGCAGGATAGCTGATGGGAAAAACTCTGTCAAGTCTTTCTTGTTGATAGTGATCTTACCGGTACCTTCGGTGAGGTATACGCGAGCTACAGCGCTCTTGCGGCGACCTATTGCATTGATTATTTCCATCTTTAGTTCCTATTATTTATACTGGTTAATATCGATTGCTTTTGGTTTCTGAGCCTCGTGCTTGTGCTCTGTACCATCGTATACATAGAGGTTGTCGAGCAGTGCGCGGCCGAGAGGACCTTTAGGGAGCATACCCTTAACAGCGTGGCGTACAATCTTGTCGATACCATTCTTGCGGGTACGGAGTTCGGCAGGAGTGTTGAAGCGCTGACCACCGGGATAACCGGTATAGCGGGTGTAAACCTTGTCGGTTTCTTTCTTACCAGTAAAGCGAACCTTAGCGGCGTTGATAATGATTACATTGTCTCCACAGTCTACATTGGGAGTAAAGTTGGGCTTGTACTTGCCACGGAGTAGCTTGGCAACCTTTGAGCAAAGACGGCCTACTACCTGGTCGCTGGCGTCTACTACGACCCACTCCTTGGTGGCTGTTTCCTTGTTTACGGAAATAGTCTTGTAACTTAAAGTGTTCATTTCAAAATTTAATTTTACTACTAAAAAACGTTTTTATTTCTCTTGATGCACAGACGATTCACTAACCATGACGCTCGGCCAAAAGCGGCACTATTAACACGACTGTACGGGGGACTCTAAGTGTGTCCCCGAAATAATCGGCGTGCAAAAGTACACATTATTTCTATATTGGGCATCATAAGGATGTTCTTAAATTTAAATATTTATGTTTATTTAACACATTCGGATAGGCGGATTTCAAAAGCTGGTTTGTTTGTTGTAGAGCGTGTTTCTGAAACTATTTTTAAGTAGGTAACTATGTAGAAGTTTTTGTGCTCAATAAGTAGTGCGATATTAGAAATAGCCGTGGGTCTCTACTTCGCCATAGCATAGGGTTAGTTCTATTCGTTTTATGGTGAATGGTTCAGAGTTTGTATTGGCTATAAAACCAATGGTGTTGTATCCGTGGGTCAGTGCTTCTGTCGGTACGATGGCAGCGTATTGATATTCGCCTTCTTTCAGATTTCTGCATCGGTCGTATAGCGTGGTGAGGTCCGAGTGCAGTGAGGTCATAGTTTGGCCGTTCAGTGTGATAGTGGTGTTAGCCTGGCCTCGGGTGCGGAAGAATATTATTGCTTGGTGTGGACGGATAGTGTCCAAATGATCGCCTATGTAGATGTTGGCTTGGCTGCTTTCTCCTGGTTTTATATGCATAGGGAGTGGCGTGTTGGGCCGTAGTCCGTATTGTCGCTTGCCGTCAGATAGCCAATATGTCTTATTGCGGCCTTCTAATAGTTGGCGGTTGCCCAGCTCAGTCAGCATACGTGGATGAGGAATACGGCATACTCGTCCGCCTGGTTCCAGGTGGTAGTGGCCGCTATTGTAATCGTTCAAGAAATAGTTGAACAGGTATATTCCGTCGGCTCCTTGGTCTAATGCGGTCGAACAGAGTCCTCGCATCATGCCTTCTGACAGCGGCTCGTTCTCGGTGTAGGTTACTTTGTCTGTGCTGGCGTAAATCGGTATGTGTAGGTCTTTACCTAACGCACTGCGTAGTTTTCCTATGGGTTGCGCTGGGTCTACTACTGTATGTATGCCTACGCTAACCATGTCTACGAGTCCTTCGGTAATCCATTGGCGTAGGTCTATGCCTTTTTCAATGTTCTCTTCTATAGACGGTGCCACCCTTACCGCAAGGCGTATACGTCCTTCTCGGTTACGTCGGTGCGATTCTCTGTCTACCCGAAGGCGAATCTGTCGCATCATGTCGGTCATTTCAGCGGTATGCTTTTTGCCTTCTCCCCGTTTGAAATAGCAAAAGAATCGCATAAAGTCTATCATGTACCAGTCTATGTCGTTGCGGTAGCGGTGTAGTTGCTCGGTTATGATTTTTACCTTGCGCTTTCTTACGGCTTTGTGGGCAAAGTCGTATGCGCCCGCACTGTGCCAGCCTATCGAAGGGTCGCCTATCTGGTATTCAGGGTGTTTGAGCCACCATTCTGACCATACTATGGGGCAACCGATGGTTGTGTCGGCAAAATGCAAGTCGTTCATGCGGAACGCTATCATTGGTTGCATGCCGTGGCGGCGAGCCATTTGAAGTGATGAGCGCATGAATTCGCCTCCTTCGGCGCTGATGCGCATAATATTGTTGTAACAGGTGCGCATGTTTTGGTAAAGTTCTGTATTGCTGCCGTGGGGAATGCGTCCGTGGCGGTCGTCGCCGTATAAGCGGCAGTAGCGTGATGGGTAGCATACATTGTCGCTACCCGAGCAGATGGAGTATATGCCTACACCTTTGGCTGCGGCCATGCGTGTGAGCGAGTCAAGGTGGACCAGGGTTAGCGGTGCTCGGTTCCAGTACGTGTTCAGTAATAGCTCTGTGCCGTCGTTGTCGAGTATTAGGTTGCACTGTGCTCTTACTGGTTGCCATGCGGCTATGAGTAATAGTACGGCGATAGTCATTTTAATGCCTTTCATGTCTATATATATTATATAAGGTGTAATTGTGCTCTTATCTAACAGTGACCTATGGGGTAGAGTGGCGGATAGAGTCGGGGATTGATGGTTTATCGGTTTACTTCTTGTCTGCGCAGAGAGCGTAGGGCAAACCATAGGTGCATGGTTATGGTTACGGCGTGGCCGTAGTGGTGGCACATTATGTTAAAGCGCTCGCGCAGCGAACGGCGGTGGTTGGTGGTGGTCATGCCACCGTCAAGGAAGTTGGCCAGTATGGCATGGGTGTTAGCTATAGGTAGTTGGTGTTGTGCTGAAGTCTTCATAATTCTTATACACCAGTCTACATCGGCCGAATAATGGTAATGCAGGTTATACGGAGTAGCTTTGGCCAACTGTGTGTTGGCGTAAAAGGCTTGGTGGCATACCAGCATGCCGTGTTTAAACGATTTCCATGAGAGCTTTTCGGGCGGAGTCAGTCGTCGGTGGGATACGAAATCTCCATCATCGTCTATAATGTCGGTGTCGCCGTATATTACTCCTGGTTTGGTGTCGCAGGCAAGTGCCGTGTTGGCCACCAACTTAAGGGTGTTGCTGTCTTTGAACGTATCGCCCGCATTGAGGAATACTATGTAGTCACCTGTGGCCATGCTTATGGCCTTGTTCATGGCGTCGTATAAACCTCCATCTGGTTCGGATATTGCAATTATGCGGTGTGGAGAAGTATGTTGGCTCTCTTCTTCGTATTTTTTTACCAGTTCCATTGTGTTGTCGGTAGACTGGCCGTCAACGATGATGTGCTCAACGTTGTTATATTCTTGCCGGTTTACGCTCTGTAGTGTGCGGGGTAGATAGTGTGCGGCGTTATAAGTGCATGTAATGACAGTTATGGTCATGCTTCTAAATGGTCTTTGCCTGTAAGGCGGTTATTATATCAGTGTAGCGTTGTATAGTAAGGCTGTCAAACTGCCCACTTTTACTTACAATCAGCATACGCATACATTATTAATATTATAGTAGGTGCAAAATTAACGCTTGCCATAGACAAAACAAAGGAAAAAGATGTGTTTTTGCGTGTGCTACGCCATTTTTGCGGTATGAAAAGGCCCTAAAGTGCCTCTTGTTTCTTCTTAAATATTACTAAGTGCCTATATTACAGATTGTAACGAAAAACGCAGAATACTGATAAAAAAGGACGAAAAAGGGCGAAAAGTGTTATATTTCTCGGCTGTGTGCGCACACAGTGTATTGATATATATCAACAAAAAGTAAAAAAGACGAAGAAAAAGATAAAAAGGTATTGCGGGAAATCAAAACGGTTGTAACTTTGCATTGTCAAAAGGTTAATAGATTGTTTAGGTTAGTAGTAATAGATTTAGGTTTTTAGTTATTAGGTTTTAAGGTAGATTGTTTAAC
>CAVHVH010000145.1:0-5528 GCA_963639385.1 Oscillospiraceae bacterium | reverse complement strand
TAAATAGCCGTACATATATATACGAGCAATTTAGTGTAGTGATGGTATTAAAAAATTGCTGACCAAAAGAAAAACTCATGTGGTATTGCCAACCACACTATACCACAATCTGGACTAAAATGCCACATACTTTCTAATGCCTCCTTAGGCTTTTCTCTTTTCGCTGGCATCTTTCAACTAAACGCAAAGATTGGATAGAAATCTGTGTTAAAAAGTCTTTAGCTGTATTTGGGCAAAAATGAAGGATTTACGAAGGAAACAAACGTAACCGAAAGCACTTATCGTGTTATAAATTCTGTGGTGCCAACGTGGGAACAATTATGATAGAACGAATCAAATATACACTGATTTGCAACGACTTATACCCTTAGTATGGGTTTAGCATGGAAAATAGACTTAATAAGATAATGAGCCTTTCAGAAACAGATTGGTAATAATTGATTAAGGGGATACATAGAATCTTCCTATGCATCATCAAATTTTTGCATTTTCTTGTTGATAGATTAGAAAAGTTTAATAGCGATATAAAAAGGTTCTACTGCCTGCCATTAGCAAAACAGATGAACCTTTTTATAGAGTGGCTTTACAACTAAAATTCTACCTATCCTTATTCAGCGTTAGGAACAATGAGTTTGTAACCTTTGCCGTGAATATTGATGATTTCTATTTGGTCATCATCTTTCAGATGCTTACGTAACTTCGTGATATATACGTCCATCGACCTTGCGTTAAAGTAGTTGTCGTCTATCCAAATGGTCTTTAGGGCAAAATCACGCTGTAGTATTTCATTAGAATGAGCACAAAGTAGAGACAATAGTTCATTCTCTTTTGTAGTGAGTTTAGTCTGCTTTTCACCGATGGTAAGCAACTGCTTTTGGGCATCAAATACGAATCTACCTATACGGAATACTGTGGTATCTTTATTCTTCTTACCATGAACGCGACGCAGTATTGCTTCTATACGCAATACGAGTTCTTCCATAGAGAACGGTTTTGTGATATAGTCATCGGCTCCTATCTTGAAACCTTCAAGTATATCCTCCTTAAGAACTCGGGCGGTAAGGAAGATAATTGGAATCTCTGCATTAGCTTGGCGTATTTCCTGTGCAAGAGTAAAGCCGTCTTTCTTAGGCATCATCACGTCGAGCACAGCAATATCGAATTTACCTTTGGCAAATTCCTTGTAGCCATCCTCGCCATCTTGACAGAGTACTGCCAAATAACCTTTAGCCTGTAAATACTCGCGAAGCAACATTCCCAAATTCTCATCATCTTCGCAAAGCAAAATTTTTAACCTTTCGTCCATAATAGTTGTATTGTTAAAATGATTATTAATATTGTTCTATCTATAATTTATTAATCGTCTATCTTAGGTAGTTTTATGGTGAACGTAGTTCCTTTGCCAAAATCGCTTTCTACCTTTATAATACCACTATGTAAATCTACAATTTTCTTTACATAAGCCAATCCTAATCCGAACCCTTTTACATCATGCACATTTCCTGTGTGCACGCGGTAGAACTTCTCAAAGACCTTTTTCAAATTTTCTTTTTTGATACCTATGCCTGTGTCGCGTACAGAGAAACACAAATGTGTATCGTCATTCCATGTACGAAGGTAAATATTGAGCGGTTGGTCAGGTTTGCCATACTTTACGGCATTGTCCATTAGATTGAAGAGCGCATTTTGGAAGTGTACTTCGTCAACATAGATGGTCGAGTCTATAGCCTCTATTTCTGTATATATTTTTCCACCAGTATGTTCTACTCGCAAAGTAAACGAATTGGCCATATTCTCCACCATTTCGTTAAGATCGAGGCGTTTTTTCTTAAACACAGCTTTTTTTCGGTCAAACATACTCATCTGCAATACCTTCTCTACAAGAAAACGAAGACGTTTTGTTTCGTCTTGCACAACGCCTGCCAAATGTTTCATCATTGTTTCGCTTTTGGTTACACTCCCATCGTTCATCATTTGTGCGGCAAGCGATATACTGGCGATAGGTGTTTTGAGTTCGTGGGTCATGTTATTGATAAAGTCATTCTTTATCTCCGATAGCTTTTTCGACCTAAATATTGTAACAATTGTGAATATGAAAGTAATAAGCAATACTATGGTGAATATCACACTGGGTATCATAAAACGAATAGACGAATAGATATAACTATTCATATCAGGGAAATGTACTTTCACTACACCCATCTTGTTAGTAGGGTCGTTACGAAACAATACTTGAGTATAGGTATACTCCTCACCTTCCTCTGAATACTCTGGACAACGATATACTTCGCGGCCATCTTGGGTAGATACTGTAAAATGGTATGTGATGTTAATACCATTATTCATAAGTTCAGCCTTGAGGTCCTGATCTAGCAATTTGAAATTGATACGTTCTCTTAGAGGCTTATCTGATGCCGAGTAGAGAATCGATACCACAACTTCATCAAGTAAAGCTTTCTGATAAACATAACGATTTTTTACTATCTCCTGAAGTGAGCGTGAGGCCTCTGATATACTTCCTTTGTCGCTTTCAAGAATCATGCCTTTGGGCTTAGTAGCCGGACTGGCCGAAATTGTCTTTAGTTCAAATGATGTGTATATAGTGCCGTCTTTTCCTACAGCTGAATATTGATGCGAGTGTTGTGTGGTGGCATCGGGCTGTCCCGAACGTGAGCCTACTGAATCTTTGCTATATGATTTGCGCTCGGTCTCATTGACATCTTTCTCCAAATAGCGCAAGGTTTCGTTGAGTTCCAAATTACGCGAGGCTTGATAGAGAGAACGGTTGACACTTTCGTCAAACTGTTCTTTTTTCATATCCACCATCTCTTGGATATATTTCAGTTGTAGGAAAAGCAATATCAAGAAGCTTACGCCCATGATAATTGCTATAATCCATATTGTTCTCTTTTTCATGGCGCAAATATACGCAAATACTTAAATAATTAACATTGAAAAGTTAATTATTTACTAATATTTTAACAATATTAACAATAATACCAATTAGTAGTTTTGTATATTTAATTATAGGTTGTAGATTTTTATATAAAAAAAGAGGAAAAATTATTTACTTCCTCTTTTTTTATATAAAAATCTACAATAAATTATTCTTCATCGTCCCTATTTTCATTTTCATGTTCGGCAATAAGCTTTGACTGTACGTCATTGGGAACGAGTTCATAACTTGCAAACTTAGTACTGAACGAGGCCCGTCCTCCCGTAAGACTGCTTAAAGATATTGAATAATTGGCAAGTTCTTTCAAAGGTATTTTAGCCTGAAGTTTTTGATATCCTGCCTCAGAGTCCATACCCATGATAAGGGCACGTCTACCTTGAAGGTCACTCATAACATCACCCATATAGTCAGAAGGTACATAAACCTCGAGGTCATAAATGGGCTCAAGAATCTTTGGTCCCGCATTCTTGAATGCTTCAGAGAAAGCGTGACGCGCTGCCAAAGTAAATGATATTTCATTAGAGTCTACGGGGTGCATTTTCCCATCGTATACTATCACACGTACATCGCGAGCATAACTTCCAGTAAGAGGGCCGCGTTCCATGCAGTCCATTACACCTTTTAAGATAGCGGGCATAAAACGTGTGTCTATAGCACCACCGACAACAGAATTGAGGAATACTAGCTTTCCGCCCCATTCTAAGTCTACTTCTTGATGGCTCTTAATATTCATCTTAAACTCTTGACCACCGAAGTTGAATGTCGTGGGGTCTGGCATACCTTCTGCGTAAGGTTCAACTATAAGGTGAACTTCTCCAAACTGGCCTGCTCCACCACTCTGTTTCTTATGGCGATATTCTGCTTTGGCTTTCTTGGTTATGGTCTCACGATAAGGTATGCGTGGTTCTTCAAAGACAACGTTCAATTTTTCGTTGTTTTCTAAACGCCATTTCAGAGTGCGCAAATGAAATTCCCCCTGGCCATGAACTATGGTTTGTCTCAATTCTTTGCTTTGCTCTACTACCCATGTCGGGTCTTCCTGTCGCATTTTCAACAAAGCTGCCATGAGTTTTTCCATGTCTTGCGCATTTACGGTACGTATAGCACGCGAATACTTTGAGTTAGGATATTTTATAAAATCAAAGCGCCATTCGCAATCTTTACCATTAAGTGTATTTGCGGTTTTTACATCTTTTAATTTTACAGTACAACCTATATCGCCAGCTTCCAAACGGTCTACGGCAATACGATTGGCTCCAGCGCAGGCATAAATTGTCCCCAAACGTTCTTTAGAACCACGATCTGCATTAGTAAGGTCGTCACCTGCTTTGACAGATCCACTTACTACTTTGAAATAAGATACTTCGCCTATATGTGGTTCCATTCCTGTTTTGAAGAAATACAAGCTTTCCGGTCCATCGGCATTGGCCTCTATTTCCTCGCCACGTGTATTGTGTATCTTTGGCATTTCGCTCACAAAGGGTACTACATTACCCAAGAATTCCATCAAACGGCGTACTCCCATATCTTTTCCTGCACACACGCAGAATACGGGGAAGATAGACCGAGTAACAAGTCCTTTGCGTATGCCTTCACGCAGTTCATCCTCAGTCAAGGTTTCTTCTTCAAAAAACTTTTCCATCAAGGTTTCATCGTTTTCTGCCGCAGCCTCAACCAAGGCTTTATGCAACTCCATAGCCTTTTCCATTTCTTCTGCCGGAATATCTTCTATGACTGGTGCTCCGCCTTCGGGTTTCCAACTATATTTTTTCATCAGCAGCACATCTATTAGCGAATTGAAGCCAGGCCCTGTTGCGATAGGATATTGTATCTGCACACATTTGCTGCCGTAAATCTCGTTCATGCTGCTGATTATGTTGTCAAAATCGCATTTTTCTGAATCCAACTGATTGACAAGGAAGATAACAGGCTTTTTAAGTTTTTCTGTATAGCGGAAATTATTCTGTGTTCCTACCTCTGGTCCATATTGGCCGTTGATAAGAATTACGGCTTCATCGGTAACATTGAGTGCTGTAATGGCGCCACCAACGAAGTCGTCAGATCCGGGACAATCTATAATATTGAGCTTCTTATTATTCCACTCCACATGGAAAACCGTAGGAAATACAGAGTAGCCATATTCTTGCTCTACAGGGAAATAGTCACTCACTGTGTTTTTTGCCTCTACAGTTCCACGGCGTTTAATGATTCCAGCTTCGAAAAGCATACTCTCGGCAAGTGTGGTCTTGCCGCTACCCGCACTGCCAAGTAGTGCGATGTTCTTAATTTCATTCGTCTGATATACTCGCATACCAAAAAGATTTAAGTCGTTAGTAATGTCCTTAGTATAGGCGTGTGCTATAAGGCACTTACCTTATCGATGCTAAAGTTATATATTTTAGCAGAAACACCAAAAGAAAACGCCAAAAAACTTACTTTTTTTTTCATCTTATTAGTAATTTTGCGTAAATTATGATAGGATTATACATTCACATTCCTTTCTGTGCATCACGTTGTATATACTGCAATTTTTATAGTACTACATTTATTGAGATGCAAGATAGATATATAG
>CAVHVH010000144.1:0-5556 GCA_963639385.1 Oscillospiraceae bacterium | reverse complement strand
CACTGGTTTCATAAAACCTAAAACAAACAATCAATCTGCAAACGTAAACATATATACTAAAATTTATAAATTAAGTTATGAGCAAAAACGGATTATTAAACGGTAAAACAGCTCTTATTACAGGAGCCGCTCGCGGCATCGGAAAAGCCGTTGCTATGAAATTTGCCACAGAAGGCGCAAATATTGCATTCACCGACTTAGTACTTAACGATGAAATGGCTGCAAGCTTAGAAGCTACTAGAAAAGAAATTGAAGCTTTAGGCGTTACTTGTCGTGCCTACGCAGGAAATGCTGCTGATTTTGAAGAAACCGAGAAAGTGGTCAAGCAAATACATGACGATTTCGGAAGTATTGATATATTAGTAAACAATGCCGGCATTACAAAAGATGGTTTAATGCTACGTATGTCCGAAACTCAATGGGATGCGGTATTGAATGTAAATCTCAAGTCGGCATTCAATTTTATACACGCATGTGCACCTATTATGTTGCGTCAGCGCTGTGGCTCTATTATCAACATGTCGTCTGTTGTAGGCGTACACGGAAACGCTGGACAATGCAATTATTCAGCATCTAAGGCTGGTATGATAGGTTTGGCAAAATCCATAGCACAAGAACTCGGCCCCAAAGGTGTACGCGCTAATGCAGTTGCCCCTGGCTTTATAGAAACCCCAATGACCGCCCAACTTTCAGAAGATATACGTAAAGACTGGATGAAGAAGATACCCCTCCGTCGCGGTGGACAAACTAAAGACATAGCCAATGTGTGTCTATTTCTTGCTTCTGACATGTCTTCATACGTTAGTGGACAAGTAATTCAAGTTGATGGCGGAATGAACATGTGATGAATGTAGTTTACGAAGACAACCACATCATCATTGTCAACAAAAAGAGTGGAGAAATTGTACAAGGAGACAAGACTGGAGATCTCCCTCTTTCTGAAATGATAAAAGAATATATCAAGGCGAAATACCACAAGCCGGGGAATGTTTTCCTCGGCGTGGTACATCGTTTAGATAGGCCTGTTAGTGGCCTTGTAGTATTCGCCAAGACTTCTAAAGCTCTTACTCGACTCAATGAGATGTTCCGCAAGGGAGAAATCCACAAAACCTATTGGGCTATAGTAAAGAATACACCTAAAAAACATGAAGACGAACTGAATAATTGGATTGTACGTAACGAAAAACAAAATAAAAGTTATATCTACAATCAAGAGGTTAAAAATTCCAAGAATGCCCGACTTAAATATTCCATCATTGGTAAATCCGATAGGTATACTCTGCTGGAAATACATCTTATAACAGGTCGTCACCATCAGATTCGTTGTCAATTGGCCCATATAGGCTGCCCCATTAAAGGAGATTTAAAATATGGTTTCCCTCGCTCCAATCCAGATGGTGGCATATCCCTAGTGTCTAAGCATATTGAATTTATTCATCCTGTGTCTAAAGATCTAGTATCAATAGATGCTCCGCTCCCAAATGACCCCTTGTGGGCTTTATTAATTGGACATTAGACCAATTCTCACTACCTTTCCATTTTAGAAAAATTACTTCAGCCGTTGGTATTGTTCTTGAAGAGCAGAACGTGGAACACCATGTTTTACGAGCCAATCCAAATCACATTTTGCTTCTATTTTTCTACCTAATCTTATATACAAATCTATACGATTTAAACGATAATCGCTATTATTTGGTGCTTTATGTATAGCCGTATTATAGTCATCTAATGCCAAATCATACAGTTTTCGCTCTGCTTCAACCCCACCTCGTGCAGCATAAGCAAGTGCACTATCTGGGTATTGACTTACCAAACGATTAATTTGATCATACGCAATTGTATATCGTCCGTCCTTTTGATTAAGAAGCGCTAACCCAAGTTGAGCCTCAAAATTTCCAGGAATCAACAAAAGCAGATTCTCATAATCCATTCGAGCAAAATTAAACCGTTTAAGTTTTTCATTGGCATATGCCCGATAATATAAAGCTGCAATATTATCCGGAACTAGCGAAAGAACTTTATCATAAGTAGTTTTTGCATAGTCCCATTCTCCTAATTCTATATTCCATGCCGCTTTTTTCAGTAGCAGATCTATAGAATCCGGATAGAAAGAGAGCTGATTAACCGCTACCTTCAAACTGTCGCGATAAGGGTTCACCTTTTGGGCATACCCCGAAAACGACAAACAACAGAAAAATCCAAATAACCAAACACCTAATTTAGTCATATAATGTTCAATTTGAATTAGAAAGGCACAACCGATGGAGAATATCCTGCATCGTCACTAAATGGATCATTCATTCTACTTCCGATAATTTCTCCATTGGGTCCCTCTATATTCGGCTCACTTTGTTCTTCTATATTTTGAAAACGTGTAAACTCACCTTTAAATGTAAGCAGAACATCACCTGTAGCACCTTTACGGTGCTTTGCAATAATAATCTGGGCTTTTCCACGAATATCATTTCCCTTATCATCTTGATAAATATGATAATATTCCGGTCTGTGTACGAATAGCACCATGTCGGCATCCTGTTCTATGGCACCTGATTCACGCAAATCACTTAATTGCGGACGCTTCCCTTCTACCCCTTCTCGTCCTTCCACGGTTCGATTAAGCTGCGACAATGCCAAAATAGGAATATCCAACTCTTTAGCTAAACCTTTTAAAGATTGAGATATCTTGGCAACTTCTTCCTGACGACTGCCAAAACGCATACCATTTGCATTCATCAACTGAAGATAGTCTATCATTATAATTTTTACCCCTTTTTCGCGGACCAAACGGCGAGCTTTTGTTCTAAGTTCAAAAATAGAAAGACCAGGAGTATCATCTATATAAATAGGTGAGCCTTGTAGATTACGGATATTCTTATCAAGCCGCTCCCATTCGTCATTTGACAATTGACCACTAAGCATTTTAGATCCAGATATGGAACATACATTGGAAATCAAACGATTCACCAATTGTACATTACTCATTTCCAAGGAGAAGAAAGCAATTGGATAATGATAATCTACCGCAATATTTTTAGCAAGCGAAAGTGCAAACGATGTTTTTCCCATGGCCGGACGTCCAGCTATAATAACAAGGTCTGAATTTTGCCAACCACTCGTTTTATTGTCTAGATCGGTATACCCTGTTGGAACACCCGTTAATCCGCCTGCCGTTTCAGCTGCCTTTTGTAATATTTCAATAGATTTTGTTATTACAGGATCCACTTGTACATAGTCTTTCTTCATGTTGTTCTGAGACAACTCAAAGAGTCTACCCTCTGCTTCCTGCATCAATTCGTTTACATCTACAGATTCATCAAATGCTTTGGTCTCTATATTACCAGCATAAGAAATAAGCTGACGGGCCAAGAATTTCTGCGCTAGAATATGGGCAGACGAAGCAACATCATGACTTAATTCTAAAACATACATCGGACCTCCTACTTCATCAAGTGTTCCCTCGCGTTTCAATTCCTCTATTACCGTAGAAATATCCACAGGATGTTCATCCATATTAAGTGTTTGGATTGCTTGATATAGCTTTTGATTACGGGGTTCATAGAAAGTTTGTGGCTTTAGAAACTCAGAAACTACAGAAAAGGCATCTTTATCTATCATCAATGCTCCTAAGACCAATTTTTCCACATCAAGAGCCTGAGGTTGCAAATGTCCATAGGAAGTATCTATCATTGTTGATGACATCTTACGCCGAGGAGAATTATTATTGTCTGCCATAGTTTTTAACTTTAGATTGCAAAAATACGAAAAGATTTTCAACTTGCATTGCAAGTAAATTCTTTTAATAAAGTTTTAACTCAAATTATTGTGACTATTTGTGTGGTCTATATTTTTGTGTAGCAGATTTTTTAGACTATGAAAACAATAAAACTCACCGTGCTCTTACCATAATGATGGACTATTGATTTCCGCCGTCGGCTGTACACGAAAATGATACCCGTTGTTATAAATAATCTGCATTATTGTGTGAGAGGTTGTTGGTATTTGCTGGAGAGCCAAAGCTACATGTCCCATAGTTCGACGAAGGTTCAGTTCTACACAAGGATGCAATTTAATTCCGTTTTCATCGACAATCATCATATCTATACCAAATGCCCCAACATATTTTCCTACCATTTCATCGTTTAGGATGTCGCATATATCTTCTATGGCTGACCATACCCGATGAAATGGTATATATTGCGATATAATTTCCTGTTTCTCTTCTTCACTGATAATGATATTGCCAGCATAGGCTCCATTTGATGACCGAAAGATTGACAACCCAATAAACTCAACATGATCCGAATAAGCATAAAATTCGGCTGCAAAATCCTTAATCTTATGATAATAAGGTTCCAACGTCACACTTCCTTGACATGCAATTATATTTTTGGCCCATCCCCGTTGATGCTTAGTAATTCCATTAACATACCTCACCCCTCTTCCACTACCACTCCAAGGCGATTTAATAACATATTCATTGTCAATGTCATCAAGTTGATTTACATTGGTAATCAATATAGAACTTCCTATTCGCTCTTTATTTAATTCAACAAGTTTTTTCAACACTTTTTGACACGCCCACCATCGATGACTAATACACCGAACACTATCAAGATATTCATCTGTTGGCAACAAGAACTTTGGCACACCTATCTTCTGCAATTGAAAACGCAAAGCTCTATCCCATCCCCATGGCTCAATTTCTGAAAGATGTGTCAGTTCTTTCATTTCGTGATAAGAAACAAAAGTTACATCGTGTACATAGCATTGAAATTGCACTTTTCTATCCAATGCCACATTCACATCATCCACCAACACTACATCGCCATCGGCGGCCCACAATGCTGGCAAAAAGCCCAAATCAGTACGCATATCTCGACCTGCATGCGGAGCTATAAAGTTAAACTTATTTGACGCAAGTGCAATATCGTGTTCTGGGTTAAATACATGCAATTTCATTCTTTCCAAATCGTAAAAATTGCAACAAAATTACAAAGTTTATTTTTCTCAAGATGCAAGAGAAATAATTAAAAAACGAAAAAATAAATATTTTGCAAAGTTGAGTTTGCAATTCTGAAAATAAATATTACCTTTGCATTATAATTAATAATAACAATTATGGAAGAGGCCTTTTTCCGCACCCACGCCAATTTGGTTGACAATACCAATGCTGCCGTACGCCGTAATCTTATGAACGAGATTAATTGGAACGACCGTTTGATAGGCATTAAGGGAACAAGAGGGGTTGGGAAAACGACATTTTTATTACAATATGCCAAGGAAAAATTTGGAGCCAACGATCGTAGTTGCTTATATGTTAATATGAATAATTTCTATTTCCAAGGTTTGGGAATAGCAGAGTTCGCTGAAGATTTTGTTGAAAACGGGGGGCAAGTTCTTCTTATAGACCAAGTATTTAAGCAACCTAATTGGAGTCGTGAATTAAGGAAATGTTACGACAATTTTCCTAATCTCAAAATTGTTTTTACTGGATCTAGTGTTATGCGGTTAAAAGAAGAGAACCCTGAACTTAACGGTATTGTTAAGAGCTATAAT
>CAVHVH010000143.1:1552-5564 GCA_963639385.1 Oscillospiraceae bacterium | reverse complement strand
AGTTCAAGCAGCTTATCGCAAAAGGGTAAAAAAGTTTCATCCAGATTTACACCCTGAAGATCCTAAGGCAAAAGCTAAATTTCAAGCTTTGAATGAAGCCTATCAAGTAATAAGTGAGCCTGAAAAACGGAGAAAATACGATCAATATGGCGAACATTGGCGTGAAGCCGAAAATTTTGGTGGTAGTCAAAATAGCCAGGCTTGGAATTCAGGAAATCCGTTTGAAGGTTTTGAATTTAGTAATATGGGTAATGGAGAAGGAGGACGTTTTTCTAGCTTTTTCCGAGACCTGTTTGGTAATAGTGGATTTCACAATTCTTGTCATTCTTCTTGTCATTCTGACAGACAACAAGATATGGTAGCCAGTGTAACTATCGACTTGTATACAGCTTTGCTTGGTGGAGACGTTGTAGTTCAATTGGGCGATGGTTCGCGAATAAAATTAAAGGTAAAGCCAGAAACACAAAATGGCACTAAGGTGAGATTGCGAAACAAAGGGTATGACTTGGGAAATGGTAAGCGCTCTGATTTAATTATTACCTATACAGTTTTACTTCCTACAGGGTTGAATCAGCGTCAAAAGGAATTGCTAAAACAGATACAACAATTGTCATAATGCAATTTTACGAATGTAAAAAATATTGGCGATGTGCCCAAAAAGAAACTTTCAAACTAAACGAGACCCACTCTCTTCAAGCATAAAAGAGCCAATCATTACAAAAAATAGTATTGATATGGCTCTTTTATATTTATGAGTTACAATTTATAACTTTTCTGAGTGTACATTTTTAGTTTTTCCCCACACATCCTATCTCTTAAGCATTAGAATTATCTGAATTATACGCTCAGCACTTCTTCCATCCCAACGTTCTGGTATTGCATGTTCTTTCCATCGGCCTTGAACCATGGCAGATGTGTACTCAGCTAGTTTTTCGGCATCTTCTCCAACCAATATATTTGTTCCAACCTTTACCGTTTCAATATGTTCTGTATAGCTATTGAGCGTAATACAAGGTATCATGTTAAAAGTGGCTTCTTCGGCCACATTACCACTGTCTGTTATCACACCTTTTGCATGACTTGACAAATAGCTAAAATCCAAATAACCCATGGGAGGAATAATATGGAATTGGTTACTATTGGCTGGTAACAATTCTTCTACTACTGATTTGGCATAATTGCGTAGAGGGGCTATAATGGGAACTTCGTGTGAAGCTTCGATTAAAGCTATAAGCATTTTTTGTAGATTGGACTTGTTTGACAATAGCGCCTTACGATTAATTGTAAATGTAAGATATTCACTATCTTTAATTCCAAGTTCTGCAAGTATGTGCGGACGTGTAAAACGTGATAGATTGTTTCTAATATTATCTATCAATATATTGCCTACCATATATACTTTTGATTGCTCTGTGCCTTCGCGATTAGTTACAGCATTGTTGCTGATACCTGCTGTAAAGAGAATATCAGACAATCCATCAATCACCAAACGGTTTATTTCTTTAGGCATCGAGATGTCAAAACTTCGTGTTCCTGCTGCCAAATGTACCAAAGTGAGTCCTTGCTTCTTACTTACTATTGCTGCTGCCATGGTAGATGCAAGGTCATCAACAACTATTACGACGTCTGTTTTGTGACATTGTAAATAGTTTTCGAATTTTGCCATTACCTGACCTGTAATTTCATTAAGATTTTGGCTATCCACCCCAAGATAATAGTTTGGTGGTTCTATTTGCAAATCATCAAATAGCGATCCCTCAAGTGTGGCATCTTTTTCACACCCCGCATAGACTAAAGAAATGTTTATGCTTTCAGCCGTGGATTTAATATTCTTTGAAGCCCGGATTATGGGTGCTATTTTGATAAAATTTGGCCTGGCGCCAGCAATTATGCAAATATTCATTTTTTATTCTCCTTTGAATAATTCTTTTATGCCACCTATCGATCCCATAAGATTAGATGCTTCATATGGCATAAATACAGTTTTTGTTTTGTCACCCTTTGCAATTTCATTGAGCATTTGTATATATTTCTGAGCAAGCAGATAGTTTGCTGGATTTGTACTTTTTCCTACAGCTTCTGTAATCTTTTCTATGGCTACAGCTTCTGCCTCGGCTTTCTTTATACGTGCAGTGGCCTCACCCTCAGCTCTAAGAATGGCTTGTTGCTTATCTGCTTCGGCTCGGTTGATAGTTGCGGCTTTATCACCTTCTGATTGTAGTATTTGTGACTGTTTGTTTCCCTCACTAGTCAATATAGCTGCACGTTTATTGCGTTCGGCTTGCATTTGTTTCTCCATAGCCTGAAGAACGCTTGATGGGGGAGTGATATCTTGAAGTTCAACACGGTTTACCTTAATACCCCACTTGTTGGTAGCATCATCGAGAACTCCTCTAAGCTTGGTGTTGATTGTGTCGCGTGAAGTGAGTGTTTGGTCAAGCTCCATCTCACCGATAATATTTCGCAAAGTAGTCTGTGTGAGCTTCTCAATGGCATTAGGCAGATTATTGATTTCATATACGGCCTTAAATGGGTCTACTATTTGAAAATAGAGCAAAGCATTAATCTGCATCTGTATATTGTCCTTGGTAATTACATTCTGCTTATCAAAGTCATACACTTGCTCGCGCAAATCAATACTACTAGAATACAAGTAGCGGCCACGGTATTGGGTTACCATAACCTTAGCACGGTCAATAAAAGGAATAATGATATTTACGCCCGGTTTGAGGGTGGCGTAATATTTACCCAAACGTTCTATAATGCGGGTTTCCGACTGGGGGATGATAACAACGGCCATCTTGATAAAAACAATGACCAATATCAACAGAACTGCTAATGTAATAAATCCTATTCCGTTCATAATAAAAGAATTATAATGTTATGATGTTTAAAAATGAGACTCTTTTAAATGCGTTCAACGCTGATTATAATACTCTCACGGCTAACAACTTTTACGGTTTCTCCTACTGATATAGGAGTATCGCAATTGCTTTGGGCTTTCCATTCATCTCCGTCTATCTTTACATAACCATATTCGTTAGGTTTAATCTCCTCTATAACTTTTCCTTGGCGATCTATCAACGCATCGGCATTGCAAAGCCGTTCTTTTCTATTGTGAACTTTCCGTAGAAGCGATGGACGTACAAACATGATACTCAGCACTGAGCACACTGCAAATGCGATTACCTGTAGCCAAAATGGAAAGCCTATAAATGAGGAAAACATAGAACATATAGCCCCAATGGCAAAACAAGTAACAAAGAAATCACCAGAATTTAACTCGATAATTAGGCATAATATGGTAATGACAGCCCATATAGCCCATAAATTGGTGGTAAAATATTCGGTCATAGTTTTTCGGTAATTATTATATGAACCAAAATTACAAATTATTCTCATTGTAAACAAGTTTTTATGTAACAAATTGTCCTTTTCAACAAAAACATGTGTTACATAAGATAATTATGCATATTTTTTTTTGCCGTATTCTGTGCTTGTACTAACTTTGTAGATAATAAGCTATAATATGGATTTTAAAGATTTGGTTGCATTTAGGCGAAGTCATCGCCGATATTCAAATAAAAGCGTTTCTGCAGAAGATTTACATCTCATTCTTCGGGCGGCCCTGATGTCACCTACATCCAAAAGCTGTCGCAAATGGGAATTTGTTGTGGTTGAAAATAAGTCTTTGCTAAAACAAATAGCAAAAGCCAAAAATACAGGAGGGGAATTCATAGAAGAAGCACCATTGGCTATAGTTATTTGCGGGTCACCTGATGAAGATGATTGTTGGATAGAAGATGCAGCTATAGCAGCAATTACGATACAGTATCAAGCAGCAGAATTAAACTTGGGTTCGTGCTGGGCTCAAATAAGGGGACGAAACTTAAACGATGGCACTTATGCCAATAAGATATTACATAATCTTTTAGGACTTAACAAAAGTTTGGAAGTGCTTTGCGTAATTGCCATAGGATATTATACTGATGAGCGCAAACTTCAAAATGAA
>CAVHVH010000143.1:0-1542 GCA_963639385.1 Oscillospiraceae bacterium | reverse complement strand
ATGGGGTATTGTCTGCCGAAACAATTAATGGAGATCTCAACGGCCAACCCATACGTACGGTAAATATTAAGGATGGTTATGCTATACAGCTAGCCTGTAAGACTGGCTTGCAAGTTGCAATCATAACAGGTGGAAAAGCAGAATCTATTGTTAAACGTTATTCTTATTTGGGGGTAAAAGACATATTCATCAACTGTTCTTTAAAAATGGAAACCTATCAGGAATTTAAAGCAAAATACGAGTTGAATGACAATGAAATAATTTATGTGGGCGACGATATTCCTGACTATCAAGTAATGCGTCGTTGTGGATGTCCTTGTTGTCCAGCTGATGCTTGTGCCGACATACAGGAAATAAGTATATACACTAGTAGTAAGAATGGCGGACATGGAGTTGGTAGAGATATTTTGGAACAAGTATTGCGCGCCCAAGGCAAGTGGTTGTGTGATGCAAAAGCATTTGGATGGTAATTTGAAAAACAACCCTATAGTAAATCAGAAATGATAGATATACCATATCATATAATACTGGCATCAAACTCTCCCCGCAGAAAAGAGTTATTGGCAGGTCTTGATTTTGATTATGAGGTTCGGATAATTCCTGGTATAGAAGAAAATTATCCAAAAACTCTTTCTCCACTGGAAATACCGCAATATCTTGCTTGTCAAAAAGCCAAGTCATATACATTGAGTAACGACGAAATGTTAATAACCGCAGATACCGTAGTGGTATTAGACAACGAAGTGCTGGGCAAGCCAGCAGACGATGCCGAAGCACGGAATATGCTGAAAAAACTTAGTGGGCGAACACATACTGTAATAACAGGAGTGGCGCTTACCACACTATATAAACAACATACGATTACTGTATCAACCCAAGTGACATTTAAACAACTTTGTGACAAAGAAATAAATTATTACATTTCAACTTACCATCCATTAGATAAAGCCGGAGCTTATGGCATTCAAGAGTGGATAGGCTTTATCGGAGTCACATCACTTACTGGTAGCTTTTTTAATGTAATGGGGCTTCCCATACAACGCATATACGAAGAAATTAAAGGGTGGTAATTTTTCATAACCACCCTTTAACGTATCAATTAACTATAATTTCATCTGTAAATAACCATGCACCATCGCGACTATCTTTTTGAGCAATCATATGTATATACCTTGCTTTCCCATTATAAACAGTACTATACAATTTAAACAATAAAGCATCATAGCCTTGTGGTATGTCTGAATGAATTGTGGCTATATGGGTATACTCTTTTCCATCTTTCGACACATAATAATCTACTTTTTGCGGTGCATAAACCCATGGACCAGGCGAATGCATAAAGGTAGCCCCGATATAGTGAATATCCTTAACTACACCCAAATCAACAATAACATCCATATCTTTTGTAGTTCCTTGCCACCGTTGGTCGGTATATGACCATCCACCTATAACTCCATCTGTAAGGGTTGTTTCACCGCAAGCTTTCCATTTACTACTATATGGTTTATTGTAAATAACTTTGCAACCTTTGGCCAAATGACT
>CAVHVH010000142.1:0-5743 GCA_963639385.1 Oscillospiraceae bacterium | reverse complement strand
GAATTTATAGAACCAACCTATAATGTGTCTAGATAATTATGATTAGATGTTTTTTGCTATAATTCCACTTAAAATCAACTGGAAACCATTATTTTTAATCAAAATATTTAGGACAATTCGGCTATGTAGGTTGTTTTCCCGTTTTTTTTACCTAATTTTGCATATTATGAAGGTTTTAATAAAAGATGCCTCTCTAGCAAAAGCAGCAGAAGAGGGAATGGACGAATTTATAAGGGTAATCGTAGATGCTATCTATGAAGCTATTGGAGGTGAACTTACAGCAGAAACAATGAATTTGTTAAACGTAGATCAAATAACATTGTTGACTTATGTTACCTTGCGTGATGAGATAATGGACGGTGGATTTGTTCAGTTAATTTACAATGGTTGGGGGCATTTTATCTTCAATAATCCTTTTGATAAGGTAGTACGAAATTGGGGGATACCAAAGCTATGTAGTGTGGTAAGACATGCGCATAAACTATATACTAAGTATCATGCGGAAATAGAATGCGAGTGTAATGACGATGAATTTATGGCTTTGTTTGAACGGTTCTCTGAGTTTGATGATTTAGATGATAATTTTGTAGAATATGAAGAGGAATTCACGTCTGCTATAGCCCATTATGTAGATAGCCATCTTGAAAATTTTGGTGAAATAACAGATTAATCCATATAGATTCGGTTACAAACAATCTTGTGTGGTGGTAATTTATAGGATAATCCTTTTAGTATAACAGAAGAATTGTAAGATGAATAAGCAAGAACAGGATATACGCAAAAAAAGTCCAGTACAGATACGTAATAAAAAAGCTTCGTTTGAGTATTTTTTTGTAGATACATTTACGGCCGGCATGGTGCTTAGTGGAACGGAAATAAAATCTATACGTGCAGGGAAAGCATCGTTGGTAGATAGTTATTGCGTGATAGAGCATGGTGAAATATGGGTTAAAGGAATGAATATCAGTCCGTATTTCTATGGCTCTTTTTCAAACCACGAGGCTAAGGGAGACCGCAAATTGTTGCTCAAAAAGCGTGAGATACACCACTTGGAAGCTGCTGCAAAAGATGTAGGTTTCACAATAGTTCCGGTATTGATTTTTATAGATGAGCATGGTCTAGCAAAAATGGATATAGCTTTGGCTCGAGGCAAAAAAGAATTTGATAAACGGCAGACATTAAAGGAAAAAGAAGACCGCCGGGAAATGGATAGGGTGAGGAAACATTTTTGAAAGATAAAGTTATAGGTGAAAATAGTCTGTATTTCATCAGGGACAAGAGATTTTGTCTTAGATAAAGCGCGACAATAGCAATTGGATTTATTCGGACAGTTTCTTGTACTACAAAAGACAGCTTTATCTTTGGCATTTTCTTTATTTTGACGTAATTTTGCAAAGCTTTAACGACTTAGAAATATGTTTCAGAAAAAAAAGCGTTGGCACTGCATTGCTGGGCAGGCGCCAACAGAATTGGACAAAAAGGTAATGTATTGGGAGCAAAAAGGAAAGTTGGTTCCAACGAGGCAACTTATAAAAACCCAAGAACAAATAGAAGGTATACGCCGTAGTGGGTTGGTCAATACAGGATGCTTGGATGAGGTGGCTCGCCAAATACATGTAGGAATGACTACTCAAGAAATTGATGATATCTGCATGCAATATTGTAAAGAACACAATGCAATACCAGCGTGCCTAGGTTATGAGGGGTATCCCAAAAGTGTATGTACATCTATAAACGAGGTTGTATGTCATGGAATCCCTAAAAAAGAAGATGTGTTGGAAGATGGGGATATCGTTAATGTAGATATGACTACCATTGTTGATGGTTATTATGCAGATGCATCACGAATGTTTATAATAGGACAAACTACACCCGAAAAGGAACGACTAGTACGTGTTGCACGCGAATGTCTAGAAGAAGGCATGAATGCCGCCCAACCCTATTGTTTTGTTGGGGATATTGGTCATGCAGTACAACGACATGCTGAAAAAAATGGCTATAGTGTTGTGCGAGATTTATGTGGGCATGGTGTAGGGTTAGAATTTCATGAAGATCCTGAAGTATTACATTATGGACATCGCGGTGAGGGTATGTTGATAGTTCCTGGGATGGTGTTTACCATTGAACCAATGATAAATATGGGAACTTATGAAGTGTTTATTGATGCTGATGACCCCTATGAATGGGAAGTTATTACGGGTGATGAATTGCCTTCAGCACAATGGGAACATACTTTTGTAATGACAGAACATGGGGTAGAGGTGCTAACTTATTAAAGGTGACAATATTAGATGAATGATATTTATATATTAGGAATAGAATCTTCATGCGATGACACTTCGGCGGCTGTGTTGCATAATGGAGTACTACTGAGTAATGTAACAGCTTCGCAAGATGTACATCGGGCTTATGGTGGGGTTGTTCCAGAATTGGCTTCGCGTGCTCACCAACAGAATATAGTACCTGTTGTGGATCAAGCTATTCGACAAGCCGGGATAGATAAAAATCAGTTGTCAGCTATAGCATTTACTCGAGGCCCCGGCCTAATGGGATCTCTCTTGGTAGGGGTAAATTTTGCCAAAGGTCTAGCTAGGGCTTTGGAAATCCCTCTAATAGATGTTAATCATTTACAAGGGCACGTTATGGCTCATTTCATCAAAGAGAACTATGAAGACACTTCATGTCCGCCTTTGCCATTCCTATGTCTGTTGGTGTCAGGAGGAAATTCGCAGATAGTACTTGTCCATGCGTATAATAATATGGAAGTATTAGGACAAACCATAGATGATGCGGCTGGTGAGGCAATAGATAAATGTTCAAAAGTAATGGGATTGGGTTATCCTGGAGGGCCTATTATTGATAGACTTGCAAGAAAAGGCAATCCCGAGGCTTATCATTTTTCAGAACCTCACATACCGGGACTTGATTATAGTTTCTCTGGGCTTAAAACATCGTTTTTGTATAATCTTCGTAAATGGACAGAAGAAACTCCTGATTTTATAGAGCTACACAAAGAGGATATCGCAGCTAGTCTTGAGGCAACCATAGTTGATATACTAATGAATAAATTACGTAAAGCAGTTCGCCAAACAAGTATATCTCATGTGGCTGTGGCTGGTGGCGTTTCAGCCAATACTGGGCTCAGAAATGCATTTAAAGAACATGCCCTTCGATATGGCTGGACTATTTATATACCTAAATTCAGCTATACTACAGACAATGCTGCAATGATAGCATGTGTGGGTACATTCAAATATCAAGATGGGGTATTCTGTGATATTTCTCTTCCTGCATTCAGCAAAATAACATTTAAATAAATTATCAATCATAAATCAAAAGAGCGTGGAACTAGAAAGTAAAATTCTAAGTAAAGAAATACTTCAGTATCTCTATGAAGGCGGTAAAACACTAGGGATAGCCGAAAGTTGCACTGGAGGAGGGGTCGCCCAAGCTATTATAGCAGTACCTGGAGCCAGTAATTATTTTAAAGGTAGTATAGTATCATATAGTGATGATGTCAAAGAGCGTTTGTTGAATGTAGATGCGAAATTGATAGAAGAACAGACTGCTGTGTCTAAAAATGTTGCAGAGGCTATGGTTAAAGGGGCGTGTGAAGCATTAAACTGCGATTATGCAATATCAACCACTGGAATTGCAGGCCCCGGAGGTGGTAGTCCTCAAATTCCGGTAGGTACTATTTGGATTGGTTATGGCTCTAAAGACGACGTACATACAGTAAAAATTGAAGAAGACAATGGTCGTGATATTAATATTGTAAAAGCAATAAATTTATCGTTACGCCTCTTTCTTAATTATTATAAGGAAAAAAATCCTGTAATAGAAAGACAATGAAACCAAATAAAAGATTGCACTAAAAATTAATTTTGGAGTTTAGATTATTTCGGTTCAAAATGTAAGTGAACAATAGTAAAATGCAAATTTTGAATCGAAATTCATTTTGTAAGATTTGATAGATATAGAGAGATGCGTTTTGCGAATTAAAATAATTGGAAATCAGGTAAATAATGGTTTGTTAATTTATTATTTTCTAATACTTTTCGTACTTTTGCCACTTTTGCCACTTTTGCCACAAAATAGATGTTAGATGTATGATTGTTAAAAAGAATACGGGACTAGTACTAGAGGGCGGTGGAATGCGTGGCGTCTTCACAAGTGGAGTACTTGATGCCTTTATGGTACATCAACTTTATTTCCCCTATACAGTGGCAGTTTCTGCAGGCGCATGCAATGGAATGTCATATTGCAGTAGACAATTACGCAGGGCGCGAATTTCGAACATTGATTTTCTTGCTCGTTACCATTATATAGGTTTGCGCCATCTCTTAACCCAAGGATGTATATTTGATCGCAAACTTCTTTATCAAGATTTTCCAAATGAACTTATACCATTTGACTTTAATACCTATTTTAGGCATGCCGACAACTTTGAAATGGTTACTACCAATTGTCTAACAGGTCAGGCTATGTACCTTTCTGAGACACACGATCGGCAGCGAGCACTTGATATTGTAATGGCATCAAGCAGTCTGCCCTATGTTAGTAAGATGGTTATGGTAGATGGTATTCCAATGCTTGATGGAGGTATTGTAGACAGTATACCTTTAAAACACGCTATAGAGCGAGGGTATGAGTCAAACGTAGTAATCCTTACCCGTAACAAAGGCTACCGTAAGAGAGGACATGATTACAAAATTCCTCATTTTATTTATAGAAAGTATCCTCAACTTAGAGCTGCTTTGAGTTGCCGTATCAAGACTTACAACAATCAATTAGAATATGTGGAACGATTAGAGGATGAAGGACGCATATTCTGTATACGGCCGAAACGACCTATAGAAGTAGGTCGTATTGAAAAAAACACCAATAAGTTAGAGGCTCTCTATGAAGAAGGCTATGCATTGGGTCACAAGTTCTGTTGTGAGATGTTATAAAATTTAGCTAGTTTATCAATATAATCAATATAGATATGAGATATATCACTTATTTATAGCATGATTTCACATTGAATTAGAAAAATACGAGCTATATTATTAGAAAGGTTGATAGGCATGGAACGAAAAAGCCCGAACTCCTTTTACGGGATTCGGGCAGGGAATATGTTCTATTGTGATTTCACTGAATAGACACACATTTATTTGTTGTACTTGTCTTCATAAGACTTATTATGATCACATTCGCTACATCCTTTTTTTAGTTTGGCGAATTGCTCTGCATTCAATATGGTTTGGAGTTTTTTCGTATATTCTTCATTGAGTTGCTTCATCTTTTTGGGACAAATCTTTTTGGGAGGGCGTTGCCCGTTGTGTTGTATTCCACATTTCTCAGATTTGCCGTCTTGCTTTTCTTTGCAGCAATCTCTTTTAGCTTCAGATTGCTTTTCACAGCAACTCTTTTTCTTTAGCTCTTTCTTTTTGCAACACTCCTTTGTTTCTGTATTTTTTTCGTCGCAAGAGGCAGACTGTAATTGTGATTCAAATTTCTTGTTTAGTTCTAGCAATTTAGCCTTTTGAGTATCATCAAGATCAAGCTTCTGAGCCATCATTTCTGTCTTTTGTTGTGCTCTGTCTTGCTTTTTACAAGAACCACATTTTGCATCTTGGGCAAACAAATTGCTTACCATGAACATTGCTACCAATAATGTCAATACAATTTTTCTCATAGTTTTTTGTTTTTAATAAATTATATATAAAATATGACGTTTTATACAATGGCGGGTTTAAAC
>CAVHVH010000141.1:2904-5783 GCA_963639385.1 Oscillospiraceae bacterium | reverse complement strand
GGTATGAAGATTTTATACATAACATTTCAACTTAATACAATTCTTTTAGAAATTGCGAATTTTGTTGACTTATGTCAAAAATGTTACGTTGCTATGAAAGTATTGTTATATCAAAATACATATAATGTAAGATCAAGTTTCTTTTATGTATCTCGTTTGCCATCTTGCATATTTTTGCGTTGTAGCAATAATCTCATTAATTTTTGTTCGCGTTTGGGGTTAATCATTCGCCTAAAGAACACGTTGGGAATAGCCACACCAAGTGCGATAAACAATATGATAAGCGAAGCATGGATGGCATTGTTGACAGCAATGGTTACTTCTCCAATAACCCCATGTATATTGATAAATGCAAATAACGCTCTATACATTAGAACTCCAGGAATCATAGGTATTACACTTGGAATACTAAGACATTGATGTGGTGTGTGCAACCGACGAACCATAAAGCAGCATATAATACTTATTATTGCCGATCCCGCAAAAGCTCCAACGATGGGTCCCATATCTAAACCTATATTGTTAGAACTAGCACCGAGGTTGACAAAGTTTCGTGTACAAACTGCGATAATGCCACCAAGAGCGACAAAAATCATCATATGAGGGGGTACATTGAAAATCATTGAAAATCCAATGGCAGAAATCGCAGCAGCTAACATATATTCATTATATGTATGATGAGGAATCATGGACAAATCGTGTACAAAGTTGTCAATACCACAAAAACGTATAGCGAAAGCTATTCCAAAAGCCATAGCCATAAGCATCATTAACGTATTGGTGGCTCTTGTGGTTCCCACTTGAGTGTAGCCAGCCAACATATCGCTTACAAAATTGATAAGGGGTACACCCGGTACAATGAATAAAGCGCAAGCCAAAAGCGGATGCCATGGTGTTGAAGATATTAGAAACGGAATATCCAACTGAGTACTAACCAACCCGAAAAGCCAAGCTAGTAGGGTAGAAACGAATGCTGCTACTCCAATATTGACATAACTATTGGAACCAATAGAATTTAGATACATTCGTAAACGTAATCCCAATATTGCAGCAATAGATGCATAGAAGAATGCTATCCAATCACAGCCAAATTGAATACAGAAGCCACCACAAGCCAAGCCTCCTCCGATGGCCACTTGCCATGGCGTATAATTGTTCTTACAATTGCGAATCTCATTTAGATGTTGTTCGTAGTCTTCCAAAGAATAATTACGGCGTATGGCATCCCATGATAAATGACTTATTTTGCGTATGGCATCTAGATTGACCACATGTTTATCTATTCGTTGAAATTTTGTATATGATTTCTCTGCGTTACTGAGATTTACCATCAACATATTATAGTTGACAAAAATGTGTAGATTTTCAATGGGAATGCAGAGATACATGGCAACACGCTTCATATTGCGTATGATACGACTAGTATCAGCTGCATTTTCCACTAAAACACAACCTGTACGTAATAGCAAATCTAATTTGCGTAGAATGAGTCTTTCGTCCTCAATCGTGGGTTGGGTGGCAATAGTAGGGCTATTGGTCATATTTGTTTCGTTTTTTGTTTTTATAGAATTGGAGGGCTCCGAAGACAAAAATTGCTAGCAGTACTACATCTACGATTATCATTTTCAGCATATCTTTATTATCCAAGTGTCAATATAAGTATTTGAATTGTAATTATGCGTAAGAACATGGCAAAGGGATATACTGTAGAGTAAGCTACAGCAGGAGAGTCACTTGAAGTAAGATCATTTCCATAATGGAGAGCTGGTGGATTGGTATTTGCTCCGGCCAGCACACCTATGAGGGTATAGTAATTAAGGTGAAATATATAACGACCGATAATACCTCCAAGAAGTAGTGGTACTATAGTAATAATGGCACCATAGCCAACCCAAACTACCCCGTTGCCGTTAAATAAACAATTGACAAATTCCTTGCCCGTTCCTAACCCTACGCACGCAAGAAATATACAAAACCCAATTTCTCTAATCATCAGATTAGAAGATATTGTATTGTAGGTAATTAGTCGGAACTTCGGACCTAAATAGCCTACGAGAATGGCCACTACCAACGGACCGCCGGTAAGGCCGAGTTTCAAAGGGCTCGATATTCCTGGAAGGAAGAATGGTAGATTAGCAACTAAACAACCGATGGCAATTCCTAAGAAAATAGGAATAAGATTAGGGATGTTAAGACGCTTTAATGAGTTACCAAGTAATTTTTCTGTATGGCTTATGGCTAATTCGCTTCCGACAACAGTAACCCTGTCGCCCATCTGAAGTTGGAGATTAGGTGCAGCAACCAATTCTACACCAGATCTGTAAACACGTGTAATGTTTGCCTTAAAGAGTGAGCGAATACGCAATTGGGCTATGGTTCTACCATTTATATCAGGACGGGTGATAAGAATACGTCGCGATATGTGTCCTTTGTCACATTGTTCCCAATCTACTGTTGCCGTTTCTCCAAAGCAGGCAATTATTGCTTCTATGTCTCGTGGTGCTGCAGTAATAAGCAATGTGTCGTTAAGATTTAATTTCGTATCTCCGCCAACAACATCTGTCGGAGAGGTAGCATCATTTCTGAGTATGCGTGCCACAACAAAGTTGCGTTGAGAAATTTCGACTATCTGTCGTATTGTTTTTCCTACAATCTGTTCATTCTTTACGCATACGGAAAATGGACGCACTGTAAGTTTTTCGGTAGCTCCAAGACCACGTTTGGCAATCTTCTCTTCTTTATCTATTTGAATGCATAGAATGTATTTAAGGGCAATAAATACTAGTATAGCCCCGAGAATACCAATGGGATAGGCCGCAGCATAGCCTACTGCAATATTGGGATCATCAAAACCATTTATGTCACTATTGGCTTGTTGG
>CAVHVH010000141.1:0-2894 GCA_963639385.1 Oscillospiraceae bacterium | reverse complement strand
TAGTAACAGCACCAGACAAAATGCCAGCAATCGTAGTTATTGGAAAACCAGATGTATAGAATATTGCTAATGAACAGACAATGCTAGTTATTATAATAAAAATAGCCAATATATTCAATTTAAAGCCACCTTTACCAAATGATGAGAAAAAACTCGGACCTACTTGAAGACCAATAGAATATACAAATAGGACAAGCCCAAATTCTTTGAGAAAATGTAGCAGATGACTATCAAGATTAAAATTCCAACAACTAAAAATAATACCAACAAACAATACCCAAGTTAATCCTAAAGATATGTTGAATATCTTAATTTTGCCCAATAATAATCCCAATGAAATTACAAGGGAAAGTATCATTACAGAATGGGCAACTCCTCCTCCCCAGAGTGAGGGAAATCCCATAAAAAGATTGTGAAGTAGTTCCATTTATTTGATTTTGATTTTAATTGTTATTTATCGTATTCAATTATAATAAAATGAAAAAAATCGCAATTTTAAAATTTGTTTGCGAATTTAGGGATTATTCTCATCAGTGAATTTAATTATTTATTGTTTTTCCTAATGTTATTATATAGCATATTTCGATAATTGCTATAGGTTATATTGATTGCATCACCTAAAATCAAACTGGCTCAATCCAATTTTATCGTATTTTTTTTAAATGTCTAGATAGTTTTTGTATATTTTTTTTGTCAGCTCTTATTTTTTTGTAATTTTGCAAAAAATAATACCAATATTATGCGAAAAACTTATATCTTATTTAGCTTTAGTGTGGTAACATCGTTGCTCTATGCTCAACCTAGTATAAATCCCAACGACTATAATATAGATATGGTAGATATACAACGAGCCGAGCAACTAGACAAATCAAAAATAGAACAAGATATAGTAATGCCAACCAACCATCCAGACGCACAATGGTATCCACAAGCAGGCCTTGGCCTATTTATGCATTGGGGTATACATAGCGTTGATGGTATCCAGCCTTCGTGGAATATGATTAAGCATTACCGTTATGGAGGAAAACGTTATCATAATCCAAAACAGTATTATAAATTAGCAAAAAAATTTTCACCAACTGTACATCCAGACAGCTTTCTTGTTGCCGCCCGTAAAGCTGGATTTACCTATGCCGTACTAACAGCCCGTCATCATGATGGCTATGCTCTGTGGCCTTCGAAGTATGGGATTGGGGTACGCTATGATTTGCCAGGGCGCGACTTAATTCGCGAATATGTAGATGGATGTCGTGCAGCCGGACTCAAAGTTGGCCTCTATTTTTCACCACGCGATTGGCATTATCCAGAAGCTATGGCTCCATGTGAGTTTAATGTACGAACTCGTTACAAGGCTCCAACCATAATAGATAGTTTAGGTAACCATAAGAAATATATTAAGTTTTTGGGATATGTAATGCGTCAGATGGAAGAACTGCTTACGCAATATGGAAAAATAGACTTATTGTGGCTCGATGGAATGTTCTGGCCAGGTATTCAAGAAAATAATACAGAGAAAATATACGCATGGATAAGATCCTTACAACCCGGTATTGTGATTAATGACAGATGGGCTAATTTAGTAGATCCAGATAATCCAGCTGGTACTAGTGTGCGAATAGGCGATTTTACAACACCTTTCGAATGTGGAGAACCTACTTATATACCATCTACTTGGTGGGAGGTACAAGATTTATGGACTTATGGTGGTGGATGGGGATACGATCGAAAGGAATTTTTCCGGCCTATGGCATGGTTTTTTAATCGTTTTTCTCAAGCCCGTTCTATTGGAGGAAATTTTTTGGTTAATATTGGCCCGAGGCCTGATGGCGATATGCCACATGAATTTTACGTAAAGATGGATAGCTTGGCTCAATGGATGAAATATGGACGTGAATCTGTTTTCGGAACAGGAATAACCCCAGGACCAGAATTGTGCAATGTAAAACTGACTTCGCGTGGTTGTGATACGCTATATGCTCATGTTATGCCTCAAAGTACAAGGCAGATAAATTTGATTACTACTCGCCGGCCAAAGAACGTATCCATATTACGTACAGGTGAAAATTTATCTTTCATCTATCGTGATGGTCACCTTTATTTTGCCGTTCCTAAAGAACCTGATTTTCCAATTGATGAGGTGGTACGCATTATATTTTAATCAGAAAATACGAGTAGCTAACGTTCTATACAAAGGTGAGATTCCTATAAAATATGCTATATTTAAGCAGATTGGATTCATATATGGTTAATATCAGTGGACAAATCCTCATAGAGATAGAAAAAACGCTCCATGGTATGCCATTTCTCATTGGATGTTTCGCCTTTATGACATTGTTGGAAGCGGCTCACAAAGTCTTCCCATTCTTGTTGGAGTGGGAGTTGTGCAAGTTTTTCCATAGCCTTGTCCCAATCAAAGTCAAGAGGAGTTTCAACAATCATAACTTCGTGCGAACCTACTATATATAGTTCCATTTCGAGAATACCAACTTCTAAAATGCCTTGTTTGATTTCGGGCCAAAAGTCTTCTCGAGAATGCGCCTTCCGGTAACTTGCTATTAGCTTGGGGTCATCTTTAAGATCTAGTATCTGTACATAGCGTTTTACAGGTTGGCCAAAACGTTTAACAATATATCCTTCAGTCTTCATATAAGTTTTATACAACTATTTATTGATATAACGCAAGTCTGCTAATATTATTTTGACTAAAGTCAACAAAAAAGCATTTTATAGCGCTTTAGATATAAAATATTTGGCCTGTGTGCGCAAACAGTGTAACTTTGCACTTGTTAACAAAAGGATAACAATAATAAATTAAAAGAAAGGTAAAAGATTATGTTGACATTTGGTTTTTTTATGATTATTGCAATTGCATTGGTTAAAGCAATCAGTTTAGG
>CAVHVH010000140.1:0-5860 GCA_963639385.1 Oscillospiraceae bacterium | reverse complement strand
GCTATAAATGGGGTTGTTGACATAATCTATTGGAACCCCATTGCGGTTTGTACCAATATAGTCCATCAGTTTCTGCCCTTCGTACCCAACAACTATCACTATACGTTTCAGTTCCAGTTTACATAACTGACCCATCAAACGGTCTATCAAAGGCGTACCGTTCACCGCCACCATACATTTCGTGTTATTCTTGGTATATTCTCCAAGACGCTTACCCATGCCTGCTGCTAAAATTATTGCTTGCATAACCTTTTTTTGAGGTTGTAAAACTTAGGTATTAAAATTATAGAATTTGATCAGCACTAACGCTATAGCCTGCGTTTTTCATTTCTTTCACCAAATCGAAACGCCATGTATTTTCTGCATTATAGGATGTATATACAATCCCGTCAAGATCGCCAGGTTTAGCCACGCCTTCTTGTAAAAGGAAGAATACATTGGATCTACCAAGTTTGCCAGTAAAGTAACCCATCTCGAAAACGACATTCTGGCGTGCTCGTTTTTCTAATCGTTGTCGCAAATCTTCATTTTTTACTCCATTTAGGTCGCATTCGGATGCTGCAAGATCATCGGCAGAGAGTAGAATAATTGCAAAGTTAATACTCTCGGCATTGCACTCAAATTTCTCGATAATGGTCTTACCACCATTGGGTTGTTCATGAAGTATAATAGGTATAAGCCCCAATTTAGAAATAATCCGTGCAACCGCTTGTTTCATCTCTTCATTATGACCATGCACAATGAATATTTCTTTAGACAATTCCTTCTGTTTTAACATTGCAGAAGCAATTTGTGGTTTTGTTATAGAGATTTGCATCAAGTCAGAACGTTCTATATCGCCTTGCATATGATTTACAAGTCTTTGAATACATTCCTTATATTCGTGAATGACATCATTGCTCCATATCGGCCAATTATAAGATTCATAATCATGAAAATAGATACTATTAGCTACTTCGAAAGATGTTCGATAAATAGTCTTGTTGCGTTCATTCCATTTGTGAAACTTCGCAATAAAGTCTTTTTGTGCAGCATCTTCATATTTTACGCTATCGGTAGCTCGTCTCATACTGGCAAAGCCACCATAGTTGATTGTATTTAGATTTCTCTTGGGAACATCTATCTCAAATAGTGTCTTTCCCTTCTCTATCTGCTCTCTAAGAAGTTCGCAAAATCGTTCTCTTGAAATTTTTAGGGGAGCCTCAGGATAAACAAGTGCCTCATTTTTCTTCTTTGTCATAACAATTATGCATTATTTTGTATAACTCTATTCGTTTTTTCATAATCAAAAGTAAGCACTCAATGTAAGCACTCAATTACTTCTGACCTCTCTAAAAATAGAGGCCGGAGAGCAATTGAAAAACAATGAATTCTTTATTTTTATAGTCATGCCATGGACAAGTGCGTCATCATTTTTCACCATACAGTCTACTCATAAAATTCATCATGCGCAAATCTTTCGCAGAAGGCCCCTTCTTACCTTGCAAGACGAGGTCAAGATAAAAGTTGTAGTTGGTGGATAATGCCTTGCGGAGATCTGAGGGCATGAGCATATGCCATTCCTGTTTTTCCTCATCACAGTATGTTACTACGAGGTAATACTTCTGGAGGATATAAGCGGATTTGCGCTTCTTGCGGACTACATACGTAGTGTTGTCGCCTTTTACAAACTCGTCTATGATTTGTAGTTCGGTTTTGCTCAGACGGCTGAGAATTTCTATAGGGTTGGCAATTGTCTCATTGGCTATGCGACGTGCAGTCTCGTCCTTCGTTAGGTTTGGACTGACATACAAGTTGAACTTCTTGCAGACTTTAAGCATATTCACCTTGGTAGTGGAAGCAAGTATCTGCGAGAGAAGGATGTCTTCTGCCGTGTATGTTTTGTCGGGTAAGGTTATCATGATTTAAATATTTCGGTCCATAATGGATGGATGCCATTCAAGCATGGTTTAGTCTCTTCTAAAAATGTCGCGAGTATAAACTTTATCCTCTACATCTTTCAAGCAATCATCAAAGCGGTTGGCAATGATAGCTTTGCTTTGGGCCTTGAATTGCTCCATGTCGTTCACCACCTTGCTGCCAAAGAATGTGGTACCATTCTCAAGGGTAGGCTCGTAGATGATAACTTCTGCGCCCTTCGCCTTAACACGCTTCATAATGCCCTGGATGGCGGATTGGCGGAAATTATCGGAGTTGGATTTCATGGTAAGGCGGTATACGCCTATAACACAATTACCTTGTTCTACGCCATATTGATTATTGCTTGAATAGTCGTACCAACCGGCCTTGCGCAACACTGCATCGGCAATGTAGTCTTTACGGGTACGGTTGCTCTCTACAATGGCCGTCATCATATTCTGTGGCACATCTTGATAATTGGCCAAAAGTTGTTTGGTGTCTTTTGGCAAGCAATAGCCGCCATAGCCAAAGGAGGGGTTGTTATAATGTGTGCCAATACGTGGGTCAAGACCAACTCCTTCGATGATGGCCTTGGTGTCAAGGCCCTTTATTTCTGCATAGGTATCAAGTTCATTGAAATAAGAAACGCGAAGAGCAAGGTAGGTATTGGCGAAGAGTTTAACGGCTTCAGCTTCCTTCATGCCCATAAAGAGGGTGTCGATATTTTCCTTGATGGCTCCTTCTTGTAAGAGTGCAGCAAAGATTTTGGCGGCTTCTTTCAACATCTCTACATCGGTAATAGATTTTATGGCTTTATCTTCTGCGGTATACTCTAGTTTGCCCATAATCATGGGATTACCTACAATAATCCGACTGGGGTAGAGGTTGTCGTAGAGCGCCTTACTCTCACGGAGGAACTCTGGTGAGAAGAGAAGATTGAATTTCTTTACTCCTTTCGGTGCATACTTCAAATAGAGGTTACGGGTATAGCCAACCGGAATGGTAGACTTGATAACCATAATAGCATCGGGATTTACCTCTAATACCAAGTCTATTACTTCCTCTACATGACTGGTGTCAAAGTAATTCTTTACAGGGTCATAATTGGTAGGTGCAGCAATCACCACGAAATCGGCATCAGCGTAAGCCGCACGGCCATCAAGGGTAGCAGTGAGATTGAGTGGTTTCTCTGCCAAATACTTTTCGATATAATCATCCTGTATAGGTGAAATCTTGTTATTTAGTTTCTCTACCTTTTCTGGAATTACGTCTACCGCTGTTACATGATGATGTTGCGACAGTAGGGTAGCAATGCTTAGGCCTACGTAGCCTGTACCAGCTACAGCGACCTTAATATCTTTAAAATTACGCATATATGTTTTTCTTTTGTAAGCAAAAAATGTTTTACAAGTAAGCTGCTTACATTTATTCTGCTATCTCAAAATCTTCGTTATGCACATTATTGATAGCTACAGCGTAGCCGCCGAAGTCCATGACGAGTTGGCGATTTTTTAATATGCGTACTACATAGCCTTCTTGTCCGGCCATAATGCCGGTTAATATGCGGAGCTTAACATGGTCTTGGGCGAACTTAATAAATGGATCGCGCAAGAATGTGACACGTTCTGGCTCGGTCTGCATAATCTGCATGAATGGCTGCATTACGCTGTCTTTAATGCAAGCGGGGGCTTTAGTCATACAATTGTTGACCAAATGGTATTGGGGAAAATTGATTTGGAGAAAATTTCTCAATTGGTCAGTCTCTCCCTGCAAAAACACCAAACCGCTAACACTAGGCCGTTCTTCTTTCATTACACCTCTGCCATTGGGTTTGCGCTTATAATTGACTGTGCGGTGAATAAAGCAATTGGGTTTGAAATCGCCTTCAAACTGGGCCGTTTCAAGTGTTTTTTCAAATTTTTCTGCTGCAAAATGTTGGATAAAAAGATATCCCCATGGTGCTCCTTCTTCTTTGCTATTGGGTATTCCTTCTACTTTTCGAGCCGATTCTTTATCGGTCCGAATAACATGGATGCCCTTTGGTAAACGCTTGTTGTTATACACGTAGTTTACGTCGGCTGTAGAAGAAGGAAGCGAGCTAACCTGCGTCATTTTCTTTATCTACTTTATGTAACTGTAGGCCGCCATCATCAGAGATGGCAAGGCCTGTATTACAATGATATAGTTCATAAAATCATACCTTTAATCAGTATGTTTGTCTCAACATAAGGGAGAAGCGTTTAATCTGTCATAGGTGTTGACAGCTACGCTTTTCACCTCTTGTTGGGATTGTAGTTTCTATCTGTTCAAGTGCGTATATTCTGAATGTAATATACGCAAAGACGGATAAAACCTGTAAGTCATGTGGTTTGGTCTGCAATAGCGTTGAATTTGTTAAACATTTGTGCACAAATTCACAGAAAGGCAAAAGTTTTTCTGATGAAAATGATAATTAATGCGAGAAAAACAATACCTTTGCAATCTAAGTCGTATATTACATTCAGAATATACGCACGAATTGTACCTTAGTCTTAGCTTATTTTTGTGCAGACTTCAGCGATTGCTTCTACTAATTCTTTGTATGATTTTACGGTTAGCTTCATTGATTCTTGAAGTGTCGATAGAGGCCAAATACGTTTGTGTAGTTTTGATGGAATGATGCCCCATGCCTTCGCTGATGATGGAGATAGAATAGTTCATATCTTGGGCGATACTTGCCCAGGAATGGCGAGCCACGTAGAGGGTAAGAGGCATCTTTAATCCTATCATCTTACCGATTTTCTTTAATGCCCGATTTACGTTTTCCTGCACACGCTGATATTGCTTGTACTCAGTGCCATCTGTTTTTAGAATGATGGGTAACATATAAGGCGTACCTAAAGTTAGATGGGCGTAACGTTCTACTATCTCTTTCTGCTCCCGTTCCCATTCTATAGAGAGCGGTTGGTTAGTCTTCTTGCGACAGTAACTTATAAGGCCATTCTTCAAGTCGGTCTTTTTCAAGTAGGCGATATCCACAAAAGGCATTCCACGCATATAAAAGCTGAACATAAAAATGTCTCGTGCAAATGCAATTGTGGAATGTTGGGGTAGGGGCAACTTCTGTATTGCACGGATATGCGCTGCGGAGATAGCTCGCTTGGTGGTTTTGACGTATGATAGCCTTATTCGGCTGAATAGTCGTTGATCTTCTTTCGATACTCCCTCATCAGCAGCCTTATATATTAAGGTGTTGAGTGTGCGCAAGTAAAAACGGATGCTATTAGTCTTTAATCCTCTGTTGATGAGCCAAGCCTCGTATTCTTTCATCATGTATGGAGATAGTTCATCGAAGGTTAAGTCAGCATCCCCTCGAAATTCCTTAAACCTACGGTAGGCACTGGTATAGGTCATGGATGTGCCATGCCGCTGTATCCGTTTTTGTCGCATTATTTGTTCCTGCAAAAAGGTGAAGACCGTCTTTTGTGGCACAATTTGGTTGAATGCCTCACAAAGTTCGTTGATAGAGAAGTCTTTGTGTGTAGTTTCTAACTTTTGGATAACATCTTTGCGTTGTTGCAGTTCGCAATCTATTGCCGACTGCAACTGTTGTAATGGGGTTCTTCTTTCACCGTAGGGTGGTATGGCTAAACTCTCTGTATTACAGTTCCATTCATGTGGGAATACATGAATTCCTGTGCTTATCCACCTTACATTTCGCTTGTGTATTATCTGATAGTATAGTGTACCCTCTGTTCCTGGTACTGACGACTCACGGAATCTTAATTTTACGGTTGCCATTGATTTCTGTTTTTATGATTTGTACAACAATATAAGGGCGTTAATTTATAGCACCCTCTTAAAAAAGGTACAAATAGAATGGTAAATCTAAAAGGGTAGTTCTAAAAAATACCACCGCCAAGTTCATTCTTTGTTGGGAAAATTGCGTTTTGTCATCTTTCGACTTCTTTTCGGTTCAAAG
>CAVHVH010000139.1:0-5942 GCA_963639385.1 Oscillospiraceae bacterium | reverse complement strand
TGTGGGGTGCGCATGATATATTGAAGTACTCGCTTTACATTAGTGTCAACATCGGCTATAGACAAGCGGCCGCTCTTTACATTGTCAATAATCTCTTGTACCTGCTGCGGTGTTCCGCCCATGAGAAGATCGTTGCCGGCATGAATCTGTATAGGTGTATCGCGTGGATCTTCCCAGTCGGTCATAACAATACCATCGAAGTGCCATTCGTTACGTAGCAGGTCGGTAAGTAGAGGTCGGCTATATTGGGTGTGTAGGCCATTGATACGGTTGTATGATGACATTACTGCCCAAGGCTTGCTCTCGCGTATGGCTATTTCGAAGCCGCGTAGATAGATCTCGCGTAGAGTACGTTGCGACATGCGAGCATCGTTGAACATGCGCATGGTTTGTTGTGAGTTGGCGGCAAAATGCTTGATGGTAGCTCCTACGCCCATAGACTGCACTCCAAGTGTGGCTGCTGCAGCCATATATCCTGATAGTAGTGGGTCTTCAGAGTAGTATTCAAAATTGCGGCCGTTGAGAGGATTGCGATGTACGTTAAGACTGGGAGCCAGTAGTACATCACCACCATAGGCCAGCAGTTCTTCGCCAGTGGCCACTCCTACACGGCGTACTATGTCGGTATTCCATGTTGCAGCTTGCAGAGTGGCTATAGGAAAGCCAGTAGCGTAATAGGCTTTGCCGTCGCCGCGAACCAGCGTGTCCATGCGTACACCTGTGGCTCCGTCCATCATGTTGGTATACGGGATTCCCAAGCGGGGAATAGCGTAGGTATAGCCGGCTCCGTTGGCAATAATGCCTACACCTTCTACAGTCTTAACGCCCACCAGCAGATGGGCCTTCTCTTCGAGGGTCATGGCTTTTACAATGTCGTCAATGGGAGCTTTACCCAACTGGGGGGACTGAGTGCTCTGTGCGCCTGTGGCCATACAATATGCAGCTATGGCGGGCAATAGGATAATCCTTGTAAATTTCATGATAAAAACGATTTCTTGCAAAATTACGGTAAATAAGAGAAATGGTATCTATGATATGTGATTTTTTTTCAAAAAAACATTTGTAACGGTGAATGGGTAAAGGGTAGTAATTTTTAGAACCATCCTATAATATAAATAAATAAGGTTGATAGGTATTTATTCGTGATTTTTATCTAAATTTGCAATATAGAACCACTCTATAAATAAAAAATATGAAAAAGATAACGTTATCCATTGCGGCTCTGTGTATAGCATGCAGTATCTTGGCCGATGACCAGATACTTACCTTTACGCTAAGCGATGCTCTGAATACTCAGGTAAACTATAAAATAGGAACAGAGGTTAACCGTATAGTTTTTAAAGACAATATGGTGTTGTTGCAGAAAGATGACCTGGTGGTAAAGAGCTATGCTGAGGCAGAGATGGCATCGTTTTCGTTTGACAATACCTCCAATGGTATAGTAAATCCAGCCTTGGATGCAGCACAAGAGGGAAAGGTTTATGCCATTGACGGAAAACTGCTAGGTACGCAGGAACAAATAAAAACATTGCCTAAGGGGGTGTATATAGTACGCCAGGGCAATGTGTCGTATAAAATAGTAAAGACTAAATAACTACTCTATATAGGGAGCTATTTGGTTGGTCAAGTCTACAAACTCGCTGATGGCCAGTTGTTCCGGCCGTCGGGTCATAATGGGTTGGGCAAAAAAGGCATCTTCAGGCTTATTGGCACTAAACATCTGCTTGATGCTTACGCGGAGCATCTTGCGCCGTTGGTTGAACACCGTCTTCACAAGTCGCTTAAATAACCGCTCGTCACATCCGAGCGACGTTACATTGTTACGCGTCATGCGTATCACAGCACTCTTCACCTTTGGGGGCGGATTGAACACATATTCATCTACCGTGAAGAGATATTCTACATTGTACCATGCTTGTATAAGTACAGACAGTATGCCGTAAGTTTTACTGCTGGGTTGGGCTGCCATGCGCAGTGCTACCTCACGTTGTATCATGCCTGTACAACAGGGTATCAACTCTTTATAGTCAAGCATCTTGAAGAATATCTGAGATGATATGTCGTAGGGATAATTGCCTGTAAGTACAAAGGGCTGTCCGTTGAAAATAGTATTGAGGTCCATGCGCAGAAAGTCGTCGCCAATGATATTGTCGCGCAGACTTGCGAAACGTTCGTGCAGATATGCTACCGACTCACGGTCTATCTCAATGGCCTTAACGGGGCGCGGCTTTTCTACCAAATACTGAGTAAGTACGCCCATGCCAGGCCCTATCTCCAGTACGGGCAAGTCTGGACACGCATCTACCGTGTCGGCTATGCGCCGTGCAATGCCAAGGTCGACAAGGAAATGTTGTCCTAGATTTTTCTTGGGTTTAACCTGTTTCATTGTTTAGAACAAGGTGAGTGAGTAAAGGTAAACTATAGATGCGGGAATGGCCATGAGCGACGAGTCGAACCGGTCGAGCATGCCCCCGTGTCCAGGCAGAATGTTGCCGCTGTCCTTGATGCCGAGGGTACGTTTGAAGAGGCTCTCTACCAAATCGCCCCAAGTGCCGAAAAATACCACTACAAGTCCAAGCCCCATCCATTGGATAATGGAAAGACCGGAAAGATTGATGTGGCTATTCTCCCACCACCCTAGTAGAGCTGCTACGGCAATAACCAACAAGCCTCCGCCTATGGAGCCTTCCCATGACTTGCCAGGGCTAATGCGTGGAAATAGTTTGTGGCGTCCCAACAACGAACCACTTAGGTAAGCTCCCGTATCGTTGACCCACAGAAATACATAGACAGAAAGGGGTAACAAGAAATAGTATGAAATCATACCATCGGGTTGCTGGCGGAAAGCCAGTATGTTGATACACGATAGTGGAAGGGCTACATACATTTGTCCGAGCATGGTATAGGCCCAGTTGTTTACCGCATTGGCAGAACGTGTGTAAAGTTCGCTTATAAAAAGGTAGACCACCGTAAGCAGATAGGGAACGAAAACTGCGTTGCTATGGATTATTCCGCCGTTGACACCAGCAATGGCCACAAAAAGGTATACTCCAGCTACGGTAGAGATAAACCTATTAACGCATACGTTGTCGATGGCATTGACCAAGCCGGTGTATTCCCATAGGGTAAGACCCGTAATGAGTGCAAAGAGCGTTATCATGCCTATGGGTTCTATAAACCCAGCTATCATTATGGCTACAAAAAGAATACCGGTAATAGCTCTTACAATGAAATTCTTTATTTTTGGACTCATAATGTTATGCTTCTTTCTTCTCTTGTTCTTTTTCGTTTCCGGCTTTGATCTCGGCCTGGGCGCGTTCATGTTCAGCCTGTGCCTGGCGTACAGCCTCGGGCATATCTTCAAGTTTTGGGGCATTGGCTTCGTTAGCCTCGATAATTTCTTCTGAGCGACTCGTCCATGGACGTTTGCCGAAAATCTTTTCTACATCTTCGGCAAAGATTACTTCTTTCTGGAATAACAGTTCGGCCAACTGGCGATGGCCCTCAGCATGCTCGTTAAGCAACTGCTTGGCACGTTCGTATTGGGTATTGATAGTTTTCAGTACTTCTTCGTCCATTACCTTGGCTGTAGTTTCTGAGTATGGACGTTGGAACTGGTATTCCTGATTATTGTAATAGCATATATTGGGCAACTTGTCGCTCATACCTGCGTAGGCAACCATACCGTATGCGCTCTTGGTGGCACGCTCCAGGTCGTTCATGGCTCCTGTAGATATACTGCCGCGGAAGAGTTCTTCGGCGGCGCGGCCTCCAAGTAGGGCGCACATTTCATCGAGCATCTCTTCTTTGGTGGTGATGACGCGCTCTTCTGGTAGATACCATGCGGCACCTAATGCCTGTCCGCGTGGAACGATGGTTACCTTGAGTAGAGGGTCGGCATATTGACAGAACCATGAGATGGTGGCGTGACCTGCTTCATGAATAGCAATAGCTCGCTTCTCATCGGCAGTCATTACCTTGGTTTTCTTTTCCAAACCGCCAATAATACGGTCTACGGCATTGAGAAAATCCTGCTTGCCTACATGGGTGCTATTATGACGGGCTGCAATGAGGGCTGCTTCGTTGCAGACATTGGCAATGTCGGCACCTGAGAAGCCAGGGGTATGGCGTGCCAAGAAGTCTACATCTACGGTGTCATCGGTCTTGATAGGGCGCAAGTGTACATTGAATATGGCTTTGCGCTCTGTTAGGTCGGGTAAGTCTACATGAATTTGTCGGTCAAAGCGACCCGCACGCAGTAGAGCTTTGTCGAGCATGTCTACGCGGTTGGTGGCGGCCAGCACAATAACGCCAGAGTTGGTACCGAAACCATCCATCTCGGTGAGTAGGGCATTGAGGGTGTTTTCGCGTTCATCGTTTCCGCCTGTGGCAGGGCTCTTTGAACGAGCTCGTCCTACAGCGTCAATCTCGTCGATAAATATTATACATGGCGCTTTTTCCTTAGCCTGGCGGAATACATCGCGTACACGACTGGCACCTACGCCAACGAACATTTCAACAAAGTCGGAACCGCTCATTGAGAAAAATGGTACACCGGCTTCTCCAGCCACGGCTTTAGCCAAAAGGGTCTTTCCCGTTCCGGGAGGACCTATGAGCAGAGCACCCTTTGGAATCTTTCCTCCAAGTTCGGTAAACTTTTCTGGATTTTTCAGGAATTCTACTATTTCGGCCACTTCTTGTTTGGCACCTTCCTGTCCGGCTACATCTTTGAAGGTAACCCCCATATCGCCAGCTTTCTCGTAGAGCTTAGCTTTGCTCTTGCCTACGCTGAATACGCCGCCGCCGGCTCCGCCCTGGTTCATTCGGTTCATGAAGAATAACCATACGAAAATCAATAAAATAAATGGTCCGAAATTGTACAATAGATTTAACATGGTGTTGTCACTAGGACGCTCGTAGTCGTAGTCTTTCAACTTGCCACTCTTTTGAGCGGCTTGTAGAAAGTCTTCTACCTTATCTACCGAACCATAGTTTACTTTTACGTATGGATTTTTGCCTAATTTCTCGGCGGGCTGTTTGAATACGGTTAGTACGGCTTGGGGTTTGACGTACATTTTCAGTTCGCGCTCTTTGTTGTCTATGATTATTTTGCTAGCATAGCCCTTGCTTACATATTCTTTGAACTTAGTGTAGGTGGCTTCTTGGCTTACTCCTTGTACGCCTAGTAGATTTCCGCCGCCACTGAAGGCAATAAAGGTAATGAGAATGAGTGCTACTATGTAGAACCAGTTCATATTGAACCTAGGCATCTTGGGTTGCTGGTCGTTTGGACGCTTGTCCATAGGATTGAAATTATTCATTGTAACTATGTGTTAATGAGTGGTTGTAATGGATAACCAATATTTAGATTCAGTCAATGTCTGGGATATGGGTGAGCTGGGCATCTTCCCAAAGGTGTTCCAAATCGTAGAATGTGCGGGTTTCGGGTAGGAAAATATGTACTAGTACGTCTACAAAATCAATGGCTACCCATTGTGCCGTTTCCAGTCCGATTACGCCTACGGGCTTTTCTCCTAAACGTTCACGTACCATGTCACCTACCGATTGGGCTATGGCGTCTACCTGTGTGGGCGAGTTGCCCTGGCAGATAATAAAATACTGGGCTATAGCCCCATCGATATTGCCAAGATTGGCGATAACTATGTCTTTTCCTTTCTTTTCTTGTATAGCTTCGGTTATTGTTTCAACCAGTTTTTGTGCTGTTGTCATTCAGTTATTTTCTTTGTTTTGCTTGTTACTGCAAAGTTAAGCCTATTTATTTGAATAATAGTATAATGCAATATCATTTTGAAGTTTTTTATGAAAAAAATAGTAAAATGTTTTGGCGTATAAGAAAAAAGCGATACCTTTGCAATCGCAAATGGGCAAAGGGTTTTTGTCGATGCGTTATTGGGATATGGTGTAATGGTAACACTGCAGAT
>CAVHVH010000138.1:0-6011 GCA_963639385.1 Oscillospiraceae bacterium | reverse complement strand
GCATAACCCGCACCCTCTCCACAAGGGAACAGTCCTTCTAATCGTACATGCATTAGAGAGGTTTTATCACGAAGTATTCTTACGGGCGAACTTGTACGCGTTTCCATAGCGATAAGCGTAGCTTCATTGGTAAGAAAACCATGAGCCTGTTTGCCAAAAACTTTGAATGCTTGCTGTAAACGAGAAACTATTTGTGAAGGCATCCAAAAATGCAATGGACTGGATATCAATCCGGGGGCATAACTGGTTGACGGCAAATCATAACTTAAACGGTTATTCACAAAATCGGCCATTCGTTGGGCCGGAGCCGTCTGCTTCCGATTACCCTGTTGCCAGCACATTTGTTCTATCTGTTCTTGATATTGCATAACCGCTAACGGACTTTCATTGGCTATATCCTCTGGACGCAGTTCTACTACCATACCAGAATTACTCCATTTGGTTCCACGATTTGCAGGACTCATCCCATTGACAACAATCTGCTCAGGACCTGTAGCAGCCGGTATCACAAATCCGCCGGGGCACATACAGAAGCTATACACACCACGACCATTAACTTGAGTAACCATACTATATTCTGCTGCAGGAAGATATTCTCCCCTTCCCTGTCGACTATGATATTGTATTTGGTCAATAAGGGTTGCGGGATGCTCTAACCTTACACCAACTGCAATACCTTTAGCTTCTATCTCAATATTGTGATTATAGAAATATTTATAAATATCTCTAGCGCTATGACCAGCGGCTAATATAACTGGACCATACCATGACTTCTGCTCACTTGATACCAAATCGAGAGCCTCAACACCTACAACCCTATCATTCTTGGTTATAAGACCTGTCATTTTGGTTTGGAAATGAACTTCACCACCACATTTAAGAATTGTGTTGCGCATATTTTCGATAACACGCGGCAGTTTGTCTGTACCAATATGCGGATGAGCATCAACAAGTATAGACGTAGGCGCACCATGCTGACAAAACACATTAAGTATTTTATCTACATTTCCACGTTTTTTGCTTCTTGTAAAAAGTTTGCCATCAGAATAAGCACCTGCTCCCCCTTCACCAAAGCAATAGTTAGATTCTTCATTTACCCGTTGTGTCTTAGCGATTAAGGCCATATCGCGCTTGCGGTCGTGTACGTTTTTCCCCCTTTCTATCACTATAGGTTTGACACCCAACTCTATAAGTTTCAAGGCTGCGAAGAGGCCTCCAGGACCTGCACCTACGACCAAAGCCTCTGGCTTCCCATCTACCAATGGATAGTCAATACATTGATAATCTACAGATGGAATTTCGTCAATAAAAATCCTAATCGTTAGATTAACAAATACATTACGCTGGCGCGCATCTATAGAACGCTTGATTACACGTATCGTTGTTACAGAATTTGTATCGATTCCTTCTTCTTGAGCCAAATAATGCAATATGCTCTGTTCGTTTGCAGCAACTTGTGGGGCAACCCGTATCTTATAGTCGTAAGTCATTTATAATTAAATAGATATCTTATACTTTCCTATTATAACTGCAAAAATACATTATTTATACCAATTTTACAATTAATACAAAACAAAATTGTAGACCAATATGGATACGCATCTAGAAAGTAGCAAGAGAGAATCGATTAAGAAGAAACCAAGGTGCTTCTATCCTACTTTAAGAATACTCATACCGAGGAGCATACCTGTATAAAAAAAGAGGATGAAAATCATCCTCTTTTTTATGCGAAATCTTAATCGAGCCATTTTACATAACAGAAATCCTGACGATGCGGCAGTTCCACATTTTTAGGATACATACGTACACATGAGCGGAAAGCTCCTGCAACGTCAGGATCGACAGTGGCCTCAAAAATATAGTTATTACCTTCGTGCCCTACCACATCAAAAGAATGAACGCTGTATACCTGATGGCCATCAGGAGTAAGTTCGTTGTTAAGGGATACCACTTCAAGACCTACTGCATCCATAAGTCCTTGTTCGTCTATCACATATCTTAACTTGTAGCTTACACCGGTTTCACCTCCATTGTCGAGCAAAGTTGTATCTTTTGATATTACATTGATGCTATCCCAACGTTCTGCAACGGTTTCTTTCCACTGGGCCAAGTCTTTAGCCATGCGGTTATCGTCAGCCTTAAGTTTATGGAACCGTTTTGCCTGTGGGATATAGAATTTGGTACAATAGTCATCTAACTGTCGTTTCATAGTATAATGAGGAGCAATAGTGGCAATAGAGTTCTTGATAACTTTAATCCAATCCTCACTATAACCCGTCTTTGACTTCTTGTAATAAAGAGGGATTATCTCATTTTCAAGCAAACTGTAAATTGTGGCAGCGTCGAGTTGGTCTTGATAGCCTTGGTTCTCGTAGGTACGCTTTTCAGGAAGAGCCCAACCGGCTCCCTCGCGGTAACCTTCTACCCACCATCCGTCAAGTACTGAAAGATTGACAACACCATTCATCTCTGCTTTTTCACCTGATGTACCAGATGCTTCAAGAGGACGTGTAGGGGTATTCATCCATATATCTACTCCAGACACCAAACGACGGGCAAGCTGCATATCATAATCCTCAAGGAAGATTATCTTGCCTAAGAACTCTGGACGCTGACTAATCTCATATATTTTCTTGATAAGACCTTGACCTGCACCATCTGCTGGATGGGCTTTTCCAGAGAAGAAGAACAATACAGGATGTTCAGGATCATTTACAATCTTACTAAGGCGATCTAAGTCTGTGAAAAGCAAATGTGCACGTTTGTAAGTAGCAAAACGACGACAGAAACCAATCATCAGGGCATTGGGATTGATGCGCTCTAGCAATGAGACCACACGGGCAGGATCGCCTTGATTACGCAACCATGACTGGGTAAATTTCTCACGGATATAGGTAATAAGTTTTTTCTTCAAGACCATGCGTGTTTCCCATATTTCTTTATCTGGCACATTATAAATACTATGCCAAATAGACTCGTTACTTTGGTCGCTCATAAACGTTTCAGCAAAGTACTTGTCGTAAACCTTGCGCCACTCGGTAGCCGTCCATGATGGGAAATGTACACCATTTGTTACATAACCTACTGAGTTTTCTTCGGCAAAGTATCCTTTCCACAATCCAGAGAACATCTGCTGACTTACCCATCCGTGAAGTTTGCTAACGCCATTGATGCCTTGACAGGTGTTGCAAGCAAATGTTGACATACAGAAACGTTCGCTATGATCATCGGGATTCTGACGGCCCATACCTATAAACTCATCCCAACTAATACCGAGACGAGATGGATATCCACCCATATATTTACCAAACAAAGACTCGTCAAAATAGTCGTGACCTGCGGGTACTGGAGTATGAACCGTATAGAGAGAAGATGCTTTAACTAACTCCATGGCCTGATTGAAAGTTAGCCCGTTATCAACATAGTCGCACAGACGCTGCAGATTGCAAAGGGCGGCATGTCCTTCATTACAATGGTAGATATCTTTCTCTATTCCCAATTTCTTTAGAGTTAAAATACCACCTATACCCAACAGTATTTCTTGCTTCAAACGGTTCTCCCAATCACCACCATACAGAGAATGCGTTATTGGACGATCGAACTCAGAATTCATATCATTGTCTGTATCTAGCAGATAAAGCTTAATGCGGCCAACATTTACCTGCCATATATATGCGTGTACCAGATAGTTCATATAAGGAACATCTACTACAACCGGGTTACCGTTAGCGTCTGTTACACGTTCTATTGGAAGTGAATTGAAATTTTGGGCATCATATTTGGCAATTTGCTGACCGTCCATACTCAAGCTCTGAGTAAAATACCCATAACGATAGAGGAAACCTACTGCACAAAGGTCAACATTACTGTCAGAAGCTTCTTTCAGATAGTCGCCGGCCAACATGCCAAGACCACCAGAATAGATTTTCAACACCTGATTAATACCATATTCCATACAAAAATAGGCTACAGATGGTCTACTAGAATCAGGTTTTACATCCATATAGGTTGTAAATTTCTTATAAACATCTTTGATTTTTTTCATCAAAGATGTATCTTTTACAATCTCTTCTTTACGGTCATAGCTAAGCCTTTCCAGTAAAAGTACAGGGTTATGCCCTACTTCTTCATAAAGTTTTTCGTCAAGGCACTTGAACATATTGCGTGCCTCGTAGTTCCAGCCCCACCACATATTGTGAGCGAGCTCATCCAAACATTTCAATTGCTCGGGCAATCTTGATTTGATTGTCAACTCTTTCCACTTTGGCTCGTTGACATAGTCAGATTTTATCTTCATATGTAAATTGTATTAATTATTTCATATTTTTCTAAGAATAGCCTTGGTAAGTGCAATGTGATAAGCCTCTTTATAATAGGTTATAAACTTGCTCCACAAAGCCTTCTTAGATAAGGTGGCTGCAGCATTGCGACATTTCTTTATTTCTTCGTGCGACATTGACAAAAAATGCAAAACAGTATCGCATAATTGGTCAGCCACTTCATCATAATTATAATCGGTACGATGTATTACTTTAACACCATCTTCCAATTGACCACATTTCCCCTTGACACTATTAACCCACAGACCGAATCCTGCCAAGTCGGTAGTGATACAAGGCACACGAAAAGCTATTGCCTCAAGTGGTGTATAGCCCCATGGTTCATAATATGACGGATATGCACACAAATCGTTGCCCAAGACGACATCGTAATAAGGCAAATCAACAATTCCATCATTACCGGTAAGATAACTGGGTACGAATATAACCTTAACCTTATCTTCGGGACGGTTATACATATTTAAGTAATTCATCATGCCTAACACACGATCTTCATTGGTATTATGCAACCAATGGGTTATTCGCGGATTGTCAAGCGGGGTATCAAAACTTTCACCTTTTTGCATACGGGACAAGCGTTCTTGCAAATCAAGTCGTGGACCGCACACCCAACCAGGCACCTCTATAAACGCCAACACATTACAGTGCAATTTGCTATTACACCGCAAGCGGTTAAGGGCTTCTATAAAAACATCAAGACCTTTATTTCTAAATTCATAACGGCCACTAGTAGATATTATAATGGTATCGTCGCCCCATTTTGTACCCATCAATGCATTTGCAATATTTAGCAAACGCTTTCGCGCGTTTTTCCTCTTACTGACAAATTCGGCACCTTTAGGCACAAAATTATCCTCAAAACCATTGGGTAAGATTACATCAACAGGCTTATCCAGTAATTCTTTACATTCCAAAGCGGTAATTTCACTAACCGTAGTAAAGCAATCTACATTGTGAGCAGTACGCAATTCTACCGAATGCTTGGACTGCATATTGAGTTCTTCGGCCATTTGATTGCCGTTGTATGCCTCTAAATATTGATAAAGGGGTTTGTTATTTCCTGCTATGCTACGCCCTATGCTTGTAGCATGAGTTGTAAAGATTGTTGCAATTTGGGGCAACTTGTTCTTTATGTATAGTAACCCCAAGCCGGTCATCCATTCATTACCATGATAAATTACCCGACATTCATGTTTTAGATAATAGTGGTAGAAACTTTCTACCACCCGCCCAGCAGCGTAAGAAAACATTGATGCCTCATCATAATCGCCATATGCATGCAAGCTGTCAACCTGATAGTGTTCCCACAACCAGGTATAAATCTCATTTTTCTTGACAAAGAATGGCTTAAAATTGACAAGGACAACAACAGGATGACCTGGAATATTCCATCTGCCTACACGAACAGATATTTCTCTTTCTTGCTCAACCCAATCAGAATAAAGTTGCTTGTCTTCTATAAAAGAATTGTTTTCTCCAAAATCTGGACCTATAAAAATTAGTTTATCACCAAGCTCTTGTTGTAAAGTAAGCGCACGAGATGAAAGCACTGTATAAATTCCACCTACTTTATTACACACTTCCCAGCTCGACTCAAATATATAATCTGGAGCCAATTTTGTTCGCTTCATAACATCATTAAAAATTGGTCACAAAGGTAATCTAAAATTC
>CAVHVH010000137.1:0-6042 GCA_963639385.1 Oscillospiraceae bacterium | reverse complement strand
CATGATGCGTAGCTTTCAATGGGTTAAGATTAATGTTGCAAATATAGGTAAAATAGTTTATAGCACTGGTATGTTTGGACAGAAAAATAAAAATATTTTCCTCTACCTGCAGCCACCTACACTTTTACTGCTTTCCGTTTGTAAGGACGATTCGAAATGAGTAACTTTGCAGTTATTATGAAGAATTATACTGACGACGAACTGGCCGAGTTGCTCGACAAGGACATATTCAGAACCATAGGACGCGTGGCCGACGGGCTGGGTGTGGATTGCTATGTGGTAGGAGGATATGTACGCGATCTTTTTCTTGAACGTCCGTCTAACGATATAGATGTAGTGGTAATCGGCAGTGGCATCAGCGTGGCCGAACAATTCAAGGCTGAACTTGGAAAGCATGCCCACCTATCGGTATTCCGCAATTTCGGAACCGCTCAAGTAAAATTGGGCAACATGGAAGTAGAATTCGTGGGAGCACGAAAGGAAAGCTATAGTCGTGGTAGTCGAAAGCCGTATGTGGAAGACGGCACACTGGAGGACGACCAAAACCGCCGCGACTTTACCATCAACGCCTTGGCCATATGCCTTAACAACGACCGCTTTGGACAACTGGTAGACCCTTTCGATGGAGTCTACGACATGGAAGACCGCATCATACGCACACCACTCGACCCCGATATAACGTTCTCTGACGACCCTTTGCGTATGCTACGATGCATACGGTTCGCCACACAACTGAATTTCTATATCGACGACGAAACTTTTGATGCACTCGGCCGCAATGCCGAACGTATAAATATAATAAGTGGCGAGCGCATAATGGAAGAACTCAACAAGATAATGGCTACCCCTACGCCAAGCAAGGGCTTTGTAGACCTGCAACGCTGCGGACTGCTGCAAATTATCTTGCCAGAAGTAACAAACCTGGACATTGTAGAAACACGCAACGGCAAGAAACATAAAAACAATTTCTACCACACCTTGGAAGTGCTTGACAACGTGGCAGCCCACTCTGACAATCTATGGCTACGCTGGGCTGCACTGCTACACGATATTGGGAAACCCAAGTCTAAGCGATGGGAGCCACTTCAGGGATGGACCTTCCATAACCACAACTACATTGGAGCCAAGATGGTGCCACCTCTCTTCAGACGGCTAAAGTTGCCAATGGATTCTAAGATGAAGTATGTACAGAAGATGGTAGACCTGCACATGCGCCCCATAGTAATAGCCGACGAGGAGGTTAGTGATAGCGCTGTACGCCGCCTTCTCAACGATGCAGGTGACGACATAGACGACCTGATGATACTCTGCGAGGCCGACATAACCAGCAAAAATCAAGAACGCAAACAACGGTTTCTTGACAATTTTGCCACTGTGCGCCAAAAGCTGGCTGACCTAAAAGAGCGCGACTACAAACGGCTACTGCAACCCTGTATCGACGGCAACGAGATTATGGAGATGTTCCACCTAAAGCCCTGCCGTGAGGTAGGCATTCTTAAGCAGACGCTGAAAGATGCCGTACTGGACAACCGCGTACCCAACGAGCGCGAGCCGCTTATGGCACTGCTTTTGGAAAAAGCAAGGCAGATGGGCATTATAGCAGACTAAACATCAACCACCCTACGCAAACGTCCCCAGCTACACCTTATGGATAGCTGGGGACGCTTTTTATATGGGCATTATTCAACAAGAGTAACACACTACATCATCGCATATACCATACACCCTTATGGCATACCATGGGCACTACTATCTGCTCGCGGGTACTGTCGCCAAAAGCAAGCGTAACATAGGCACTGGCTACATTACGGGCAGTGTCAACACGGGCGCCAACGGCTGTAACCGAAACTATCCCTCTATGTTCTTCCTGCTGCTGGGCCATATACATTTTAGCATTAGCCACAAGTTGGTCACGGTAACTGGCAGGGATACTGTCTGGACGGTAAGTGCCGTCTACAAAATGACTATACTCGCCACGGAGCAAATGGTCGTAATAGGCTTTAGCCGTATGAGCCACTACATCATCGGCCTTGGGCTTCTGCCCACATGCCACAAAGAGTACGGCAGCCAAAGCTGAAATGACTATTGATATTGTACGCACGTTCAATATTTTTATATCTGCCAGGGGCTTATTGCTCGTGGCAGCCTATGGTTGTTATTTCTGTCGTATAAACACGTTGATAGGACATCCGTGCATCGACCAGTTTTCACGAATCTTATTCTCCAAGAACCGGCGATAAGGTTCCTTTATATACTGCGGCAGATTGGCATAGAATACAAACGATGGTATCTGTGTATTGGGCAACTGTGTGCAGTATTTTATCTTGATATACTTGCCCTTGGTCGAAGGTGGCGGCGTAGCTTCGATAATGGGTAGCATAACCTCGTTCAACTTCGATGTTCCCACATGGGCCTTGCGGTTAAGATACACCTCTTTAGCTGTTTCCAGCACACGGAAAATACGTTGTTTGGTAAGGGCCGAAGCAAAGATTATAGGGAAATCTACGAAGGGAGCCATGCGATTGCGTATAGCGTTAGTAAAGGTATCTATCACTTTCTGGTCTTTATCTGCCACAAGGTCCCACTTATTAACTACCACCACAAGAGACTTGTTGTTCTTCTGGATAAGCTGGAATATATTCATATCCTGCGACTCTATACCGCGGGTAGCGTCAATCATAAGTATACATACATCGCTATGCTCAATAGCGCGTATAGAGCGCATTACGGAATAGAATTCCAAATCTTCGCTCACTTTATTCTTACGGCGTATTCCAGCTGTATCAACCAGATAGAAGTCAAACCCGAACTTATCGAACCTTGTATAGATACTGTCGCGAGTAGTTCCTGCTATCTCTGTAACTATATTGCGGTCTTCACCGATAAAGGCATTGATAAGACTGCTTTTCCCTGCATTAGGCCGACCTACTACGGCAAAGCGGGGGATATCATCTTCTACATCGTCTTTAACTTCAAGAGGAAGCCTATCTATAATCGTATCGAGCAGATCGCCTGTACCGCCACCAGTAGCAGCGCTTATACAGAAGGGATCTCCCAAACCAAGGCTGTAGAATTCGGCAGCCTCGTAATACTCGCCACTGTTGTCTACCTTATTGGCCACCAATATTACTGGAAGTTTGGCACGGCGCAAAATAAGGGCCACATCCTCGTCCCAGTCGGTAAGTCCGGTCTCTACATCTACAAGAAAGAGTACCAAATCGGCCTCTTCGGTGGCCACAAGTACCTGCTTGCGAATGGCATCTTCAAAGATGTCGTCAGAGTTGACCACCCATCCACCGGTATCCACTACCGAAAACTCTTTTCCATTCCATGAACACTTGCCATATTGACGATCGCGGGTAGTACCGGCCGTATCGCTCACTATGGCATGACGGCTCTGAGTGAGCCTGTTGAATAAGGTCGACTTTCCCACATTGGGGCGACCTACGATAGCTACTAAATTTGCCATTGTTGTTTGTTTTGCTGAAGTTTAACATTCTCCGGCCCTCGCCATTGTGGCGAGAGTGCCCCCTACATCTCATCAGGGGGGAGTTATATTATTCGGGATCGTACCCGAAATGTTGCAATTCGCACTGGGAGTTGCGCCAGTCTTTGTCTACCTTAACAAAGACTTCGAGGAATATCTTTTTAGCAAAGAACTTCTCAAGGGTTTTTCTCGCCTCGGTGCTCACCTTCTTAAGAGCCACTCCCTGATGACCTATCACGATACCTTTCTGCGAGTCGCGCTCTACATAGATTACTGCGTTGATGTGTATCTTTGCATCGTCTTCCTTGAATCTTTCTACGGCCACCTCTACCGAGTAAGGTATCTCCTTGTCGTAATAGAGCAGTATCTTCTCGCGTATAATCTCTGACACAAAGAACCGAGCTGGTTTGTCGGTAAGTTGGTCTTTGTCAAAATAGGCAGGTGATTCGGGTAGCAGTTCTTTGATACGCTTCATCAGCATATCGGTACCGAACTTGTTTTTAGCCGAAATAGGCAGGATTTCTGCATTGGGTAGCAGTGTATGCCAGCGCTCCACTATATTGCCAAGAGCTTTTTGGTCGCTCTGGTCTATCTTATTGACCAACAGCAACACAGGAATTGTCATCTTGGCTACTTTAGCCAAAAAGTCGGCATTCTTTTCAGGATTCTCTACCACATCGGTAACATAGAGCAACACATCGGCATCGGCCAGCGCCGATTCTGAGAAAGCCAACATCATCTCCTGCATCTTGTAATTGGGTTTGAGCACTCCCGGTGTGTCAGAGAATACTATCTGGCACTCATCGTCGTTTACTATACCCATTATGCGGTGACGGGTGGTCTGTGCCTTAAAGGTAGCTATACTGATACGCTCGCCCACAAGTTGGTTCATCAGTGTAGATTTGCCCACATTGGGGTTGCCTACTATATTTACAAATCCTGCTTTGTGCATAGTTACATTCTAATAGACTGCAAAATTAGCCAAAAATACTGAGATAGAGGTTCTGCAATACGAAAAACTATTCTTTTTCAGCAATTATACATTTAGAACACTTATGTGGATGGTTCTAAAAAAATACTACTGATAATAGATTTTGACAAAAAAATGGCAAAGATAATTGGAGGGTTGCTTGGCTGATACCCCGAAAAGAGATAACTTTGCTTGTATCAACATACAACTCATGCAGCTAAAGATATGTTTTGTAACCACAGGTGACATTCGTGTCAACGCTACTGCCAAGCGGGCCCTTGGCATGGCCAACCCGCTCACTGAGCGGGGGTGGAAAGTGTACATCCTTATGGAAGATACGGCCGAGAACAAGCACCGCGCTGCCATAGAATGCAATACCGATGTAATGGTCTTGTTTTTTGTCCAACACTCGCCCCTTAGCGAGATACGAGCCAAGAACCATATTATAGCCACCATACACCCTAATATACTCTATATCAGTGCACCGGTAGTGCGCAACCTGGTACGAGGCTCTCACGGTTGCCTACGTATAACCGAACATTCTGAACTGATGTCTCGGTTCTCAGGCGCAGGCTATGCATCACGAACAAAGGCCTTAGCTATGGAATTGTTGTCGGTAGTTATATCAGATGCTATGGTCTGTGCCAGCCAATATCTTATAAATACTTTCACTAAGCGAAATGCCCGCATGCTGCGTCATATACCTATGATACACATGCCTTATGCATATAGCAACAACACCCACCGCACTATAATAACCGACCACACTACGACAGAAAGCGGACGATATGCCAATAGAAAGATTTTCTGCTATATAGGTAGTATAACTCGCGAATACGGCGCACTTACCATGACTCTTGCCATAGACCATCTGCGCCACACTCACCCTGAAGCACTGCTCATCATCTTGGGCTGCGGACCGGCTCTACCCGAGGTAAAACAAATGATAGACGAGCGCGGACTATCCAACTATATTGAGCTTAAAGGATATGTCAGCGAAGAAGATATACCCTATTACTTCTCTTTGGCCGACTATTTTCTGTCGCCCATGCGCGATACTGACCAAGACCGCGCCCGATGTCCCAGCAAGCTCTATATGTACCTGCCCTATAACAAGCCTATTATTACCTGTCGCATAGGTGAGCCTTTGGCTACGTTGGGCGACAAAGGCACTTATTACACTCCTGGCAATGCGGCCGATATGGCCGAAAAAATGGCACAACTTATAGAATCTGGGATTACCAAACTAGGCATCGATGCCACCAAATATACATGGACGGCATGTGCCAACGTGTTCGCCCGTTGGGTAAAAGAACTCTGGCAATTGCATAGATAAGTTTATATCCATGCAATACTGCCATTAATTGCTTTTCTTTAAGATTTTTCCATCTTCAAAGATATAATTTCCTTGTGGAAGTTGTTATAGCTAATTTAAAAAGAATCATTTACATATCATTTTTTCTTACTTTTCTTTTAATTTTTATTATTGCTGTCCGGTAAAAAAGAATAGAGGGTGGTTCTATAAATTACCACCGTTGAGTTTACACCTTCATTGCAAGATGACGTTTTGCCGTCTTTTGGTTTC
>CAVHVH010000136.1:0-6090 GCA_963639385.1 Oscillospiraceae bacterium | reverse complement strand
ATTATATGGAAATGGACTGCTACGATTGTATTCCAGCCAACCAAAAACCACCCATTGACATAGAACTACTGGAGAAGGAAATCCCTGAAATTAACTGGCGAAAGGGATATTCTGGCCAATTGCTAACTAAAGAAATAACTGATAAATTGAATAAATTGTGGGACAACAATATAGACTAAAGGGTGGTTCTATAAATTACCACCTCCAAGTTCTTTCTTTGTTGGAGACATTCCGTTTTGTCATCTTTCGGTTTATTTTCGAAAGATGACAAAGCTAATTTGTAGAACCACCCTAAATAGAATATTTTTGAAGAAAAAATAAAATTCTTCTATCTTGTTCCACAATTTGAAACAGCATAATCATAGCTTTGCAGTGATAATTAAAGTAAACCACTTAAAAATTAAAGTTATGAAGGCTAAAAAATTATTTTTCAAAGAGTGTCATTTGGCTGGTCGCCAGTATCATGATGTGGATGAAGTGTGGGATGAATTGCATGTAGGAACCCGTTTGGAACTAAAAAGAGACATGGATAATCGCTATGACAATGATGCCGTGGCAGTTATCTATAGCAAAATAGATAAAGAAACCGGCGAAAACGACGAATATCTGCTTGGCTATATCCCGAGTAATGAGAACGAAACTATTGCCCAAATACTTGAAATGGGATGGGATAACATATTTGAGTGTCGTATAAGCAAAATCAATCCAGATGCACACTATGAGAATCAAATTCGTATGACAATAAGAATAGTACGAAATAATAAGTAATTAGGTGGAATGACAGAAAACTGTTGGAGAGCTCGTAAAAATATTGCACAAGCACTTGGATATTATTGAAAAAATCAATATTTTTGCATTATAGATGGTAATTTATACCCCACTATAAGGTAAACTACCTTTTCGTAATTTTGTTGCGATGAAAAAAGCGGTTATAATAGGCGCCTCGTCAGGAATAGGACACGAAGTGGCACGACTTCTTATATGCGATGGATGGCATGTAGGACTGGTGGCGCGTAGGGAACGGCCTTTGGAAGTTCTTAAGGATATGGCTCCAGACAAGGTAATCTGTCAGATATGCGACATAACGCAGGCAGATTCACCTAACCGCATTAAAGAGTTGATAGATAAGCTTGGCGGATTAGACCTGTACTTTCATGCTGCGGGTATAGGCTCTCAGAATATAGATTTGGAACCACAGAAAGAACTGGATACCATAAACACCAATGTGGTAGGTTTCTGCCGGCTTGTAGACATGGTATTCGGGTATATGACAGCACATGAAGGCGGCCACATAGCCATAATCTCGTCTATAGCCGGAACAAAGGGACTTGCCCCGGCTCCTTCATACAGTGCCTCCAAGGCGTTTCAGAGCACCTATATACAGGCTTTAGAACAACTTGCCTACTCACGGCATTTGCCCATAAGTTTTACAGACATACGTCCCGGATTTGTAGACACCCCACTTATTGCCGGATCAAATTTTCCTATGAAAATGTATGCTGACAAAGTAGCACGTAAGATAGTTAATGGAGTGTACCACCACCGCCATGTTTTGGTAATAGACTGGCGATACAGACTCTTGACACTCATCTGGCATATGGTTCCAAACTGGATATGGCGGCGAATACCTCTTGCACGCCACTATTGAAACAATAGTCAAGCATGACAAAAACTTTTTGAATACAAACAAAATAATCTAACAAGACAATGAAAAGAATAAGCATCTTTATTATTACAGCCTTATGCACCTTGTTGGCTAGTGCACAATCTACAGAACGCACATTTACAGTGCCTGTAAGCAACGATGGCCAGGCCACTCTCAGTGCATTTCTCCCGTCATCAGAAAAGGCTACAGGGCGAGCAGTTGTAGTATGCCCCGGTGGAGCTTACTGGGCAGTAGCCATTCAACACGAAGGCATCCAATGGGCAGAGTATTTCAACAAACAGGGCATTGCCTGCTTTGTACTGAAATATAGATTGCCCCATGGCGACAGACAACTTCCTATAAGCGATGCCTTGAATGCCATGAAGATGGTACGCGACAGTGCCGACGTATGGAACGTTAACCCCTACGATGTAGGTATTATGGGGTCATCGGCAGGAGGCCATTTGGCATCCACTATTTCCACCCATGCCGATTTTGCTCACCGTCCGAATTTCTCTATTCTCTTCTACCCTGTTATCTCGATGGATGAAAAGAAAGGCCATGCTGGTTCTGCAAAGAATCTGTTAGGCAAAGATTGGCACGACCCAGCCCTTGTAAAAGAATTTAGCAATGAGCTTCATGTGCAGCGCCACTTGACTCCGCCTACAATTCTACTGCTAACCAACGACGATGTAAGCGTGCCTCCAGTTACCAATGCCATAGCCTATTATTCGGCCATACGCTCCAAAGGCGGGCAGTGCGCACTTTATATTTATCCCACAGGGGGACACGGATTTGGGTTTCATACCAATTTCAAGTATCATGATGAAATGCTGGGTAATCTTACCAGTTGGCTTAACCAGTTGCCTAGTCACCGCCGCGATGCTATAAGAGTGGCCTGTATAGGCAATAGTATCACCGATGGTGCCGGTATAGACATGCGCACGCAGTTTGGCTATCCCGCCCAAATGCAAGCCATACTTGGCAACGATTATCATGTAGAAAATTATGGCGTAAGTGCACGCACCATGCTCAACAAAGGCGACTATCCCTATATGAAAGAACAAGCTTGGAGGGAAACCCTTAATTTCAATCCGAATATAGCCGTAATTAAACTTGGTACCAATGATTCGAAGGCACACAACTGGAAATACGGTCAAGAATTTGCCCACGATATGCAGCAGATGATTGACAGTTTGAAACGGCTTCCTGCGCGGCCAAAAATATATCTTGTACTCCCACTCGTAGCTTCGAACAAAGTGGTTCGTCAAGGTGACATAGACAACACCGTGATAGAGGATAGTATTATTCCTGTAATCCGCAAGATTGCCAAGAAGAACAAGTGTACGATTATAGATATACGCGAGCAGATGACTTCTAAACCAGAGTTTATGCTGAAAGATGGTATTCACCCCACGGCAAAAGGCGCTAAAGAGATGGCTCAGGCCATTGCCGAAGCGATAAAGAAATAAGGGTGGTGCAAAACGAGGACTGACCAAAACAAGCAGTTAGCATGTTGAACGAAACCGAAGTTAAAGAGATACCAAGATTGCACTGGGATTGCTCTACACGTTTCGCCAATCATGCATTGCGAGTATTGATGGCAAATGGAGACGGCAGGGAGAATATAGTATTCTCACCTGCACGACTCCAAGCCGTATTGGTGTTGCTTGCCAATTGGACTACACCGGAAATACGAAAACAGATTCTTGATTTGGCAGCAAGTAAAGCTATAAGCCTTGTAGAGGCTAATATACTCTTTGATTTTGCAAACATAAAGCCGCTACCAAACAATGACTTTGCTCACAAAGGCGAGAACGGCAATCCCATTGCCATGATTCCTACCATGGAACAACAAACAACATTGTGGTACAAAGAGATTTTGAAAATCAATAAGAAAGCGGTAGAGAATACAAAGTCGGCATTCAATTTATGTACGAAAGCAGTGAACTTTGCCGACCCCAAGACAAAAAGACTTATTGATGATGATGTTTGCAAACTAACGCACGGACTCTTAAAGCATATAGATATTAGCACATTTTCTTCTATCTCAGCCACCATTATCGACATCATCTATTTCAAAGCAACATGGCGAAATCAATTTAAAGACTACAATACTGCCAAACATTTTTTCTACGGAACAAAGAAAAGGCAATGCGTACAGACTATGAACTATCAGGGATTGCTATACTATCAAGAAAATCCCCTTTACCAAGCAGTAAGTTTACCATACATCTGTAATAGCATAAATCAAAAGTATTTCGCAATGCGCATATATCTTCCCACAGACAAGCACACTATTACTGATGTGCTGGAAGAAATGAGTAAAAACAAGTTCGATTTCCATTCGAAACTTAAGGAAATAACACTATCATTGCCACGCTTCGATGTTTCAGACAATGTGGATATAAAGACAATTCTCCGAGAAATGGGGTTGGGATGCATATTGGAGTCAAGCAATATCATACCGAAATGTATAGAAGAATTGCAGATTTCAAACATTTCACAGCATGTAAGGATAAAAGTTGACGAAAATGGAACCGAAGCAACATCAATAACTGTTCCATCGCATAAGTTGGGTCTTTTCAAACGAAGAAAGAGAATTGTAATGAAGGTGAACAAGCCTTTCCTCTTCGAAATAGTTGAAGAAACAACAAATATGGTTCTCTTCTCAGGAATGATATACAATATATTTGCAAACGAAAAATAAATTGAAAAAATAAAGAGGATGTGCCTGTTTTGACCCACCCTCTTATTTTTTCTTGTCACTATACATGTGAATCTACAAAACGCCTCAACTCTTCTCCGCGTAATCCCATGGCCAATATGTGACCCTTTCTGTCAACAACGATAGTATACGGAATACTGGTAATATTATATGCTCTAACTAAAGAATCGTCCCACTTACGGAGTTCAGAATATTGTGGCCATGGCAACTGCAGTTGCTTAATGCCATCAGCCCATTTCTGGTAATTATCGTCGAGCGAGACTCCTACCAACCCTACTCCTTTATAATGGTAATCGTTGTAAATGGCTATAAGATTAGGAGCCTCCATACGGCAAGGCCCGCACCAAGATGCCCAAAAGTCTATTATGGTAATCTCGTTTTGACTTATCTCATTGTAGAGCGGGCTTGAATTACGTTGCTGGTCGTATAGAGTAACGTTGACAATAGTATCATTAGTTGTTTCATTGCCAGCTTCTGGCTTAGACGCATTGGAGTGACAACTGGCCAAGAGTATGGCAGTTATCACTCCAATTAACATTGTTTTATACATTATCTTCATATAGGGCAGTTTAAAAAAATACCACACCTAACATTAACAGAATCTCTACAACAGATACTGCGAAGAGATGCTCTCGTTCTCAACCACACGGCGTATGGTTTCGGCAAACATATCGGCAACAGACAACTGCTTGACTTTAGAACAGCGATTGGTGTAAGGTATAGAGTCTGTAAATACAATTTCTTCCAGTTCGGACTGTTGTACTCTTTCACTGGCAGGACCGCTCATTACGCAGTGTGAAGCACAGGCTCTAACGCTTGCAGCTCCAGCCTCCTTCATCAAGTTGGCAGCCTTGGTTATAGTTCCTGCAGTATCAACCATATCGTCGATAAGGATAACATTCTTGTCTTTTACATCTCCTATAATCTGCATACTTTCTACCACGTTTGCTCTGGCGCGAGTCTTGTTACACAACACCAATGGACACCCAAGGTATTTAGCATACGAGCTGGCACGCTTTGAACCACCAACATCTGGAGAAGCGATAACCATATCTTTAAGTTTTAGGCTCTGCAAATAAGGAAGTATAACGCCTGATGCATAAAGATGATCTACAGGTACATCAAAGAATCCCTGTATTTGGTCTGCGTGCAAATCCATTGTAATAACACGGTCAACTCCTGCACAACTCAAAAGGTCGGCCACCAGTTTGGCACCGATGCTTACACGGGGTTTGTCTTTGCGGTCCTGACGTGCCCATCCGAAATAAGGAATTACAGCATTAATATGCCTTGCCGATGCACGCTTGGCTGCATCGATCATCAACAACAATTCCATCAAATTATCAGAGTTGGGAAATGTGCTCTGCACCAAAAAAACATCGCGGCCGCGAATAGACTCTTCATAAGAAACTGCGAATTCTCCGTCAGAGAACTTCGTCATAATAAGGTTACCCAATTGACAATTCAGACTTACGCAGATTTTCTCTGCCAGGTATCTCGTATTTGTTCCCGAGAACACCAAAAAAGAGTTTTTTTCACTCATTTTTATGCGTATTTTAATTATAAAGTGGTATTTATCAATTCGTTGCTTTACGTAATCGTTGGAAATGTCCTATCAACTCTTTAAAGTCGATTTGGTTGTGTATATTAAACCTATTCCACAAATCTCCGCATATCACTACGCCGCCGAAGCCTAAGTCTTTGGCTATGCGTATCC
>CAVHVH010000135.1:0-6128 GCA_963639385.1 Oscillospiraceae bacterium | reverse complement strand
ACTTTAGGGTGCTTATATATAATATTGCGCAAAATTTCGCCAGAAAAAAATAAATTAATTATTTTTTTATATATTTATTTTGTTTTTTATGAAGTAAAATATTTATCTTTGTCGCTGTATTATAGTTAATTTCGTAGAAATGTACTTTTTGTGATATACCTTAAACGATAAACCTAATATCCAGACCATACTGTACAAAGGGGAATTTGCCGAAAATCCTTAAGAGTAGGCGCAAACTTAATAACGTATTAATTATGATGAGAAAATGGTTATTTGTATCATTAGCAGTGCCGATTATCTTTTCGTCTTGTTCTACAGAGACGGATATAGCGGATAGCGGTGAGCAGCTGAAAGCAGAAAAAATACAAAAAGCCAAAGCTTTTGTCTCTGGGGTGCAGTTTAAGCTCCAGGTTTCTCCCGGCAAGAACCAATCTTTGCGTTCCGTATTCAAGGTTACACCCGTTGAACTGCAATCATTGTTATCTTCTGGAAAAAGGTTAACTGCTACAAAGTCTATAATTAATATTTACTAATAAACACTATAAAGATTATGAAAAAGTACATGTCTATTTTTGCCATTTCGATGCTGGTGGCATCGATGGCAGGTTGCTCAGATGACAATGTCGGTACAGACGATGTTGACTTGAAGCCTATTACTCAAGAATTCTACAAAGTTCAGCAAACAGAATTTGCTCAAAAGAGCAATAAGTTCGCCAATAAACTACTTGCGGTATTCTCATCGCAGTCTGGGCTCGAAAACGAGAATGTATGCGTGGCACCAATGAGCATGCAGTATATGTTGTCTATGGCAGCCAATGGTACAAGAGATGCCCTGCAGGAAGAAATGGTAGGTGCCATGGGGTTTGACAATATAGATCATCTGAATGCAGAGAACTTGGCTCTACTGAATAAGCTGTCGCAAGACGACCAATATGTAAAGGCTGTATTGAGTAACAGTATATGGATATACAACCGAATGCCGTTCCAGACAGACTTTAAAAATACCATGCAGCAATATTACAAGGCTAAGATGGCAGAGGTGGACTTTGACAAGAATGCCACAGCTGTAAAGCAGCAGATAGACCAGTGGGCCAGTGAAAATACAGATAATCTTATTAAGAGTGTACCTATTGATGTGAAAAACAAACATTTGGTATTGGCTAACGCCAACTGTTTCAAGGCTAAGTGGGCTTGTCCGTTCGACCCAACCAAAACTGTAGAAAAAACGTTCTACAACAAAGACAATAGTACATCGAATGTTAAGACTATGTTGGTAGAAGATGCTTTTATGCGGTATGCCGACGACTCTCTACAAATGGTAGAACTGCCATACGGAAAGGGATATTATAGCATGATGCTAGTTATGCCTAAATATACCGAATGTATGGACAGTATAGCCGAGAACGCCGATTGGTGGGGATGGCACGAAAAAATGCGTTGGGGCGGTACCGAAGTTTCGTTGCCACGGTTTGCCGTATCTTCTGCATGGAATAATGTGCTTGACATGATGGAAGATTTGGGAATGCCCCATGTTAAAGGTGGCTCTTTCTCAAATATTGGTGGCATTGCGCTAATGGAGTTTAACCAAATGATACATAATGTGGCACTTCAAGTAGATGAAAACGGTACAAAGGCAGCAGCTGTATCAGCAGGGAATGCTACGGATACCGCTACAAGGATAGAGAAACTTGCTTTCAACCATCCATTCATCTTCGCTGTTCGTGAGAACACCACGGGAGCCATTCTGTTTATGGGTAAAGTAGTAAAACTATAGTTCTTGGTGGATAAAAATATGGAAGAGGGTGCGCAGTAATGTTGCATCCTCTTTTTCTATGCTAAAATATTTCTTTGGGGTTGTAGAGCAAATATCATGGAAATGTAGTACTTTTGCACATCTACACATGTCTGCGCATGATTATGGAGCAACTACTGCATTATGTTTGGAAACACAAGATGTTGCCACTGGGGCATCTGTCTGCCGTTGGCGGTCAGACTATAGAGGTGATAGACCCTGGACTTTACAACACCAATGCAGGTCCCGATTTTTTCAATGCGAAGATACGTATCAACGGAACCATATGGGTGGGTAATGTAGAGATGCATGTACGCTCGTCAGACTGGTTCTCGCATGGCCATCATCGCGATGCACGATATAATAACGTAATTCTGCATGTTGCAGAGACTATTGATGCCGATGTAGTAACAGAGCATGGCGACTGTCCGCCCCAGTTGCAGTTGGCCGTTCCGCAGGATGTCTGTGAGCGCTATGCAGAACTTTCCGCTACCGACAAATACCCTCCGTGCTACCGCATTATACCCCGTTTGGACAATTTGGCGGTACATGGTTGGATGAGTGCTCTGCAGACCGAACGACTGGAGCAGAAAACCAATGCCATAGGCGAGCGGCTTTCTCGATGTGGAGGCTCGTGGGAGGCCGTCTGTTTTGTTACACTGGCCCGCAATTATGGCTTCGGAGTTAACGGCGATGCCTTTGAGACATGGGCATACAATATTCCTCTGCACAACGTAGACCATCATCGTGATGACCCTTTTCAGGTTGAAGCTATTTTTATGGGACAGGCCGGACTGCTGAATCCAGAATCTATACCCGAAAGGCACCGTGGCCAAGCTGAAGCCGATGAATATTATCGCCGGATGAGCCATGAATACAATTATTTGGCCCATAAGTTCGGACTGAAATCAATGGACTTTCACAACTGGAAGTTTTTGCGGTTGCGTCCGCAGAATTTCCCCTATATACGGTTGGCCCAACTGGTTCAACTCTACTGCTCGCGAAAGGCTGGTATGAGTAATCTGTTGGAGTGCATTACGGTGACCCAGCTTGCTGAAGCCCTCCAGACATCAGTAACCCCATATTGGAAGACCCATTATACTTTCGGTGCCGAGACGCAGAGCAACGACAAACGCCTTTCGCCCCATTCCATCAATCTTATTATAATCAATACGGTAGTTCCGTTACTCTTTGCCTATGGAAGGTATAAGAGCGATGAGGCTCTATGCGACCGTGCCTTTAGTCTACTCGAGCAGCTGCGTGCTGAAGACAATCATATTATACGCATGTGGCGCGAGTGCGGACTGAGCGTTGACAACGCTGGCGATTCGCAAGCCCTTATCCAGTTAAAGAATAATTACTGCGATCGCCGCGACTGTCTGCGCTGTCGCTTTGGCTACGAATATCTTAAAGGGCGCTGATACAATGCCGATGCTTTGAAATGGAAAGGAAGAAAACAAAACAACACCCCTCACAGAATACACAAACTCTACAGTGGTAATTTATAGAGCCACCCAATACATATTCAATAAATAAAACAAACAAGACAATGACAAACAGGTATATCTTTGAAACCCGCATGGAGGTAAGAGACTACGAGTGCGACATTCAGGGCATAGTAAACAATGCCAACTATCTGCACTACACCGAGCACACCCGCCACCTTTTCTTGCAGCATACAGGACTTAGCTTTGGCGAAATGCACAGTCGCGGTATAGATCCCGTAGTGGCCCGTATGAATCTGCAGTACAAGCACCCCCTGCGTTGCGACGATGTGTTCATATCTCGGCTCGGCTTGCGCAAAGAGGGCATACGTTGGGTATTTAGTCACGACATCTTCCGCGCCAGCGACGAACGTCTGTGTTTTCGGGCTACTGTAGAACTGGCCATCCTGGTTAATGGCCGATTGGGCTCAAGCGACGAGTACGACAAGGCTTTTGCTCCCTATCTTGACAACGACAGCAAAGAATGAACCGCGAACAGGATACTATCAACACCATTGCGCTTACCCGCATAGGCTTCTACAATATGGCGGGCACAATAGAACTCTACCGGCGAGTAGGGTCGGCCACGGCTATTATGGAGCATGCCAGTGACATTCGTGCTATCCTGCCCGATGCCACTCCACGGGTGGTTGAAGCTTTTGCCAAAAATGGCGACGCTATACACCGGGCTGAGGTAGAATATGCCTGGGCACGCGACCATGGTATAGAGATACTCTGTTACGGCAGTCAGGACTATCCGCAGCGATTGGAAAACTGCCCCGATGCCCCGCTGGTGCTCTACTACAAGGGTACGGCAGACCTTAACCAAAGTCATATAATAAACATTGTTGGCACACGTCGCTGCACACTCTATGGTCAGGATATCATACGTCGTTTTATAGCTGACCTGCGCCGTCTTTGTCCGCATACGCTTATTGTGAGTGGACTGGCTTACGGTGTAGATATCTGCGCCCACAAGCATGCATTGGAGCAAGGATTCGAGACTGTGGGCGTGCTGGCTCATGGCCTTGACGACCTCTATCCGTCGGTTCACCGCGATACGGCGGCACAGATGTTGCATCAGGGCGGATTGCTTACCGAGTTTATGACACAGACCAATGCCGATAAGATGAACTTTGTACGCCGTAATCGTATTGTGGCGGGTATGGCTGATGCTACTATAATAGTGCAAAGCGCAGCTAAGGGCGGTGGACTTATTACTTGTGGTATAGCCCAAAGTTATGGGCGCGATGTATTTGCCTTTCCTGGAGCGGTAGATTCCGAGGAAAGCCGCGGATGTAACAATCTGATACGCGATAATGTGGCTGGACTTATTACCAGTGCTGAGGACTTTGTCAATGCCGTAGGATGGAACGACCACCGGCTACACGAAGCCACCCGCAAGGGCATAGAACGCCAATTGTTCCCTGAGCTTTCGGCCGAAGAAAAGACAGTGGTAGACACCCTCTCTGTAACCAACGACCTGCAGATTAATCTGCTTACCGTAAAGACGGGTATAGCCATACCCCGACTTACGGCGCTGCTTTTCAATCTCGAGATGAAAGGCGTGGTAAAATCGCTCGCCGGCGGAATGTATCATCTGTTGAAATAAAAAATGCGGTATCTCAAGGGAGGTGATTTTTCTTGAGCCTCCCATATAACAGAACTATATATGAAAATAGGAAATATCGACTTGGGCGAACGCCCTCTCTTTCTTGCCCCTATGGAAGACGTTACCGATATTGGCTTCCGTATGCTCTGCAAGCGGTTTGGTGCCGCTATGGTCTATACCGAATTCGTGTCGGCCGAGGCCATAGTGCGCTCTGTGCGTTCTACACTTAGTAAGATGGTGCTGCACAGCGAAGAACGCCCCGTGGGCATACAAATTTACGGCCGTGATGTAGAATCTATGGTTGAGGCTGCCAAAATAGTAGAGCAGGCTGGCCCCGATGTGATAGACATCAACTTCGGTTGTCCTGTGAAAAAAGTGGCTGGAAAGGGTGCCGGTGCTGGTATGTTGCGCAATATACCCCTATTGCTCGATATTACGCGCCAAGTTGTACAGGCTGTACACGTGCCAGTAACCGTGAAAACTCGCTTAGGGTGGGACTCTGACAATTTGGTTATAACCACACTGGCCGAACAACTGCAAGACTGCGGTATACAGGCACTTACTATACACGGGCGTACTCGCAGTCAGATGTACACTGGTCAGGCCGACTGGTCACTGATAGGCGAGGTAAAGAGCAATCCACGCATACACATCCCTATAATAGGCAACGGCGATATAGATTCGCCGGAGTCTGCCCGTAGGGCCTTCGATACCTATGGTGTAGATGCCGTAATGATAGGCAGGGCCACCTTCGGGCGCCCATGGATATTCCAGGATATACGCAAGGGGGGCGAATCGCTTACCTTAGATGAGAAAATAGATGTGTTGAAAGAACAATTGCGCATCAATGTTGAGCGTATAGGTGAATACCGTGGCATACTGCATACACGACGCCATCTGGCAGCCAGTCCGGTATTCAAAGGTATTCCTGATTTTAAGAAAATGCGTATCGCAATGTTGCGTGCCGATACGGCTGAAAACCTAACCTCCATTATAGAAGAATGTCGCCAACTCTTGCACAATCTCTATAGGGTTGGCATTACAACAGAGTGAAATCATCAAATAATGGTCCATATCGTAATTCGCTTATTTACAAGTACAAAGATAATTATTTTTATAAAATTAGGGGCGGAAAACAGCACAAACCTTACAAAATTAGGGGCGGAAAATGTGTTGTGTGTAAAAAAGTAACGAGCCAGTCTTTGTTTCTTACCTCCAAATCTGCTTCTCTACTCTTATG
>CAVHVH010000134.1:0-6178 GCA_963639385.1 Oscillospiraceae bacterium | reverse complement strand
ACCCGACTAAGACATTTGATAGACTTAAATTAAACCCACTTCTTCAAGTGGACTCATAACCATTTTTATTACGAAAGACTTTTGCTTTACCCTGTTGGGCATGTTTAATTGTTTTTAACGCTATTCTGTCAATAATTAATGGGGATGAGTTTTGTAGCATTCACTTTTTTTTATTTACTTTGCATCAATAATATTTAGAGTAACTAAAAACTTTTTATGATGAACACAAAAGAAGCAGAACAAATATGTGGCTTAAAGTGCAAAAACTTTCAAGCCACAGTCAACGGAAAGGAGACAGACTTATATTTTCTGAAAAACAACCAAGGAAACGTAGTAGCAATCACCAATTATGGCGGTGCATTAGTAGCCATAATGGTTCCTGACAAAGATGGCGTACGGGCAAACATAATTCAAGGACACGACAATATACAGGATGTCATTAATAGTCCGGAGCCCTACCTTTCAACCCTTGTGGGGCGCTATGGTAACCGCATTTGTAAAGGGCGGTTCCAATTACATGGAAAAGAATACCAATTGGCCATAAACAATGGCCCTAATTGTCTGCATGGAGGGAAAAAGGGATTTAACGCCAAAGTTTGGGACGCACGACAGATGAACGAACATTCTTTAGTTCTTGAATATGTAAGCCCCTATGGCGAAGAAGGATTTTCAGGTGAAGTAAAAACTATAGTGGAATATAGTTTTACAGATGATAACGAGTTAGTTATCGATTATATGGCTACAACAAACAAGAAGACCATTGTCAACCTCACAAGCCACGGTTTCTTTTCAATGGCAGGTATAGCCAACCCCACCCCCACTATTGAAAATCTTATTTGCGAAATAAACGCAGACTATTATCTGCCTATCGACGAGACAAGTATCCCTACAGGCGAAATACGTTTTGTAAAGGGAACTCCATTTGATTTCCGCACCCCAAAGCCCGTGGGCAAGGACATTGATGCCGACGACGAGCAGATAAAGAATGGTGCTGGATACGACCACTGCTTTGTGCTGAACAAGAATGAAGAAGGCGAACTGAGTTTTGCTGCCAAGGTGACAGAACCTATAAGCGGTCGCACAATGGAAGTATATACCACAGAGCCAGGCGTACAGGTGTACACCGACAACTGGGCCGACGGCTACAAGGGGCAAAACGGTACCACGTTCCCGCGTCGGAGTGCCATCTGCTTCGAAGCACAGCACTTCCCGGACTCCCCCAACCACCCCTATTTCCCATCTGTAGTGCTTAATCCTGATAGAAAGTATACCCAAAAAACCATCTATAAGTTTGGAATAAAATAATACACTAATAATAACATTATTAATAACAAGAATAACAAGCAAAAATGGAAAAAACAGAAAAAAAACAAGGTAACATTATCGCCATACTAGCAATGGTGTTCCTATTTGCGATGATTGCATTTGTTACCAACCTATGTTCGCCAATGGCAGTTATCCTGAAAAATAGCTTCCAGGTACCGGAGTCTTTGGCTCAAGTAGGCAATTACGGCAACTTTGGAGCTTATCTTCTTATGGGTATTCCAGCTGGATTGCTTATCCAAAAATTCGGTTACAAGACTACGGCTCTCGCTGCTTTGGTGGTTGGAATCGTAGGTTTGCTGATACAATGGCTCAGCGGAACTATGGGATTTGTTACCTATCTTATAGGTGCTTTTATATCAGGTCTATGTATGTGTATGCTCAACACGGTAGTCAACCCCATGCTTAACTTGCTTGGCGGAGGCGGAAACCGTGGAAACCAGTTGGTTCAAATTGGAGGTGTATTCAACTCTGCCGCAGCTGTATGCGTATATATTCTCATGGGTAGCCTTATCGGTGATGCTAGCAAAGCTAAGGTATCTGATGCCACGCCTGCGCTTGGTATCGCTTTGGCAATATTCGCATTTGCACTTATTGTAATTTTCTTCACAAAAATCAACGAGCCACAACAAAAAGCCAAAAGTGAAATGGCAAAGAAAGACAAATACAGTTGCTACTCTTTCCGCCACTTCAAACTAGGAATGCTAGCCATTGCTGTTTATGGTGCTGTTGAGGTCTGTCCTCCCACTTATATTATGTCATACCTAACCGCACCTGAAACCGCAACCAATCCTGGACTCGGCATGTCGGCCAGTTATTGCGGAACGCTTAGTGCTGTATATTTTATTTTTATGCTCATAGGCCGTTTTATAGGCGGCATGATTGGCGGCAAGGTATCGGCAAGGACAATGATAGCCACCGTAAGTGCTGTAGCCGTAATTCTTGTAGCTGCAGGTATGCTTCTCCCTACCAATATACTAGTACAATGTCCGGGTATTGACTACATCAATCTTAAATTGGTATGGGATAAAATTCCAGTAGGAATGTTCGCGTTCCTGCTCGTTGGCCTTTGTGCATCAGTAATGTGGGGTGGCATCTTTAACCTAGCTACAGAAGGACTTGGTAAATACACAGCTGCCGCTTCAGGTGCATTTATGATGATGGTAGCTGGTTTTGCAGTTATGATTGGACTTCAAGCACTTGTTATCGACTATACACATAATTATATAACAGGTTTCATTGTTGTACTGCTCAGTGCCGTTTACATTCTTTACTATGCCCTTTTTGGATCAAAGAATGTAAATACCAACATCCCTGTAGACTAAACACACAAACAGATAATATTATTAACACTTTTGAAATTACGAATTATGGATATCGAAAAAGTAAGAAGCCGCTTCATCAAACATTTTGATGGCAAGACCGGCAACATCTATATGTCTCCGGGCCGTATTAACCTAATAGGCGAACACACCGACTACAATGGTGGATTCGTATTTCCTGGCGCAGTAGACAAAGGCATCATGGCCGAAGTTCGCCCCAACGGAACTAACACCGTAATGTGCTACTCTATCGACTTAAAAGACCGCGTAGAATTCAAGGTTGACGATCCGGAAGGACCACATACCACATGGGCACGCTATATCTATGGTATAGTACAGGAAATGAGAGCTCTCGGCATAGATGTCAAGGGATTTAATACCGCTTTCTACGGTGACGTACCACTCGGAGCAGGCATGTCATCCTCTGCTGCATTGGAGAGCTGCTTCGCCTATGCCTTGAACGATCTGTTCGGCGACAATAAGGTTTCCAAATGGGACCTCGCTCTAGCCGGCCAAACTACCGAGCACAAGTATATCGGTGTTAACTGCGGTATCATGGACCAGTTTGCCAGCGTATTCGGTAAAGAAGGAAAATTGATGCGTTTGGATTGCCGCTCTCGCGAGTTCGAATACTTCCCCTTTGAACCCAAAGGATACAAATTGGTATTGCTCGACTCAAAAGTAAAGCACGAACTTAAAGGTTCACCATACAACGACCGTCGCAATAGCTGTGAAAACGTAGTAAAACATATCGCAGCCAAGCATCCCGAGGCTATTTTTGAGACGTTGCGCGACTGCACATGGGAGCAATTGGAAGAAGTGAAAGCTGAGGTTGGTACAGAAGACTATACACGTGCACATTTCGTTCTAGGCGAGAAAGACCGGGTATTGGCTGTTTGCGAAGCTCTAGAAAAAGGCGACTACGAGACTGTAGGCAAAAAAATGTACGAAACCCACGAGGGGTTGAGCAAGGAATACGAGGTATCTTGCGTAGAACTAGACTACCTCAATGACTTGGCCAAAGAGTATGGTGTTACAGGAAGCCGTATTATGGGCGGTGGTTTCGGTGGTTGTACTATAAATTTGGTTAAAGACGATGTCTTTGATAATTTCATTGCTAACGCCAAGCAAAAGTTCGCTGAGAAATATGGCCACGAGCCTGCTGTATACAATGTAGTTATCAGTGAAGGCTCGCACAAAGTTTGCTAATAAAGCAGGGCTAAAGATGATCTTGACACCATCTATAGGTCATCATTAAAAGTCTAAAGACCATCTTTACACAACGTAAAGATGGTCTTTTCTTTTACTGATGTAAAAAATATTCCATTTATCCATACGCTTTTAGGAAAAAAGCAGTATATTTACATCCGAATTCGAGAACCAATAAACAAACATACAATGAAATCTATTAAGCAAGTAACAAATCTCATGTTTGGTATGGGTATGTTTGCTGCAATGTTCACAACCTGCTCAAGCAAGAGTAACCTTACTGTATCAGGACTTGAGCCTGCAAAATTCGATACTATTATCAACGAGAAGCCTGTCAAGCTTTACACCCTCACCAATGCCAACGGCATGGAGGTATGTATTACCAATTTCGGCGGCCGTATCGTTTCGCTCACCGTTCCAGACAAAAACGGCACACCTACCGATATAGTTTTAGGCTATGACAACATACGCCAGTATGCTGATTCTGTCAACAACGCCAGCGACTTTGGTGCAGCCATCGGCCGCTATGCCAACCGTATTAATAAAGGTACCATCACAGTAGAAGGGAAAAAGATCCAACTACCACAAAACAACTATGGACACTGCCTGCACGGTGGTCCCTCAGGCTGGCAATATCAAGTCTACGATGCCGTTCAGCCCAATGACTCTACCTTGAAGTTGACCATGTTGTCCCCCGATGGCGACAACAACTTCCCTGGAAACGTAACCGCCCATGTCACCTACACCGTGAAGTATGACAACACACTGGATATCCAGTACGATGCCACTACCGACAAAGAGACCGTCATCAACATGACCAACCACTCTTACTTCAACCTCACCGGTGATCCGAGTAAGGCGGGTACAGACATGGTGCTCTACATCAATGCCGACAATTACACTCCTGCCGATGCCACCTTCATGACCACCGGCGAGATACTCCCCGTAAAGGGCACCGTGATGGACTTCACCAAGCCCCATGCCCTTATCGAAACCATCAACGACAGCACCTTCGAGCAGATAAAGAACGCTCGCGGCTATGATCATAACTGGTGTCTGAACACATATAAGAATGTCAAAGGTGACTTCACAACTGTCGCAGCTAGCCTCTATGCTCCAAATACGGGCATTCTGCTCGAAATGTTTACCGATGAGCCGGGTGTACAGGTTTACACGGGTAACTTCCTTGAAGGTAAAGTTATAGGAAAAAAAGGAATTGCCTATCCCAAACAGGCTTCTGTATGTTTGGAAAGCCAGAAATACCCAGACTCTCCCAATAAGAAAAAATTCCCCTCACCCAATCTGAAACCTGGGGAGAAGTACACCAGCCACACCGCTTTCAGTTTCTCTGTGAAATAAGGTATCCGTATAGAGAACTGGCGCGGTTTACAATACGATAGAAAGAACCAACGTAGTTATATAAATATAATGAACGAAAAGAAACTTATGAACCGAGCAGCTGACAATATCCGCATATTAGCTGTCTCTATGGTAGAAAAAGCAAACTCCGGACATCCAGGAGGTGCAATGGGCGGAGCCGATTTTATTAACGTACTCTTTTCTGAGTATCTAGTTTACGATCCAGATGACGCTTGCTGGTCTGGCCGCGACCGTTTCTTTTTGGATCCTGGCCACATGTCACCAATGTTGTATTCTGCATTGGCACTACAAGGTTGGTTTACGATAGAAGAACTAAAACAATTCCGCCAATGGAACTCTCCTACTCCTGGACATCCAGAACGTGATATCAAACGGGGTATAGAAAATACATCAGGACCACTCGGACAAGGACATACATTTGCTGCTGGTGCGGCCGTAGCAGAAAAGTTTCTCGAGGCAAGACTCGGAAAAACGGTTATGCAGCACAAAATATACGCTTATATATCTGATGGTGGTGTAGAAGAAGAAATCTCACAAGGAACAGGACGTTTAGCTGGGTTATTAGGGCTCAACAACCTTATCATGTTCTATGACTCCAACGACATCCAACTTTCAACCGAATGCAAAGTGGTAATGCAGGAAGACACCAAAGCCAAATATACTGCATGGGGATGGAATGTAATCACCATTAACGGAAATAATGTTGACGAGATTCGTCAAGCATTGGATATGGCTAATAAAGAAGAACACCGACCAACTCTCATTATTGGGAAGACCATTATGGGAAAAGGTGCGCTTAAAGATGATGGAACCAGCTATGAAAACACTATAAAAACCCACGGAACCCCTTTGGGAGGAAATGCTTATCGCAATACCGTCACTGCTCTTGGCGGAAATCCAGACAATCCATTCGTTGTATTTGAAGATGTCAAGAAACTGTATGC
>CAVHVH010000133.1:4173-6287 GCA_963639385.1 Oscillospiraceae bacterium | reverse complement strand
CAGCATCGGTCACTAATTACCTAAAATATGATGCACAAGTTATCGGGAATCACGATATAGAACCAGGGCATAGAGTTTACGATAAATGGATAGATGAAGTAAAATGCCCTGTTATCGCAGCCAATATAATAGACTGTCACACCAAGAAGCCCTATACCAAACCTTATACAATACTCAACCGCAGCGGGGTTAAAATTGCCATATTGGGATTGACAACCCCTGCTATCCCTAATTGGTTAACGGAGAAATTATGGAGCGGACTTTCATTTACAAATATGGTTAGTGAAGCTAGGAATTGGGTTTCTTATCTTAAATCACATGAAAAGCCAGATATCATCATCGGTTTGTTTCATAGTGGAAAAGATGGAGGCATAGTTACTGACACATATGAAGAAGATGCTTCTTTGAAAATTGCCCGAGAAGTAGATGGTTTTGATTTAGTGTTGTTTGGTCATGACCACACTCCTTATGCAGACTTTATTATCAACCAATTTGGTAAAAAGGTATTATGTTTGAATCCTGCCAATGGTGCTAAAAATATATCAGAAGCAACAATTGTTGTTAATAAAAGTAAAAAGCGCTGTACAAAAAACATTCATGGAACTTTAGTAGATGTAAGGCATGTGGATATTGATAAAGAATATATGTCTTATTTTACAAAGACAATTTCAAAAATTAACACCTTTGCCAACAAGAAAATCGGTTTTATGGAAAAATCCATATCTACACGTGACTGCTATTTTGGTTCTAGTGCATTCAATGATTTGATACTCAATCTTGAATTGAAGATAACTGGAGCAGACATCGCATTTAATGCGCCATTACAGCTTGACGCACAAATCAATCGGGGCGATATTTTTGTAAGTGATATGTTTAACTTTTACAAATATGAAAATCAATTGTATGTAATGCGTTTAACAGGGGAAGAGGTCTTAAAATATCTTGAAATGAGCTATAGCCTCTGGATAAATACCATGCACTCGCCAAAAGATCATCTTTTGTTGCTAAGTGAATACACCAAAAATGATAAACAGAGATATGGATTTCAAAATTTTTCGTTCAACTTTGATAGTGCTGCTGGTATAGATTATGAAGTCAACGTGACTAAGCCTAAGGGTCACAAAGTTACTGTCTTTCGAATGAGTAAAGGAAAACCATTCAACCTTAAATCATGGTATAATGTTGCAGTGAATAGTTATCGAGGTAATGGTGGGGGCGAATTGCTTACTCGAGGTGCAGGAATAGATCATGATAGTCTAGAAAGCAGAATTGTATGGCGTAGTGAAAAAGATCTGAGATATTATTTAATGCAGGAAATTGAAAGTATCAAAACATTAGCTCCGCATCCCAACAACAATTGGCGTTTTGTACCAGAACAGATAGTACGTTCTGCCGCGAAAAGAGACTATGATTTTTTATTCCCACTAAAAAAAGAACACGATGAATAAAATTTATTGGTTTATATTCTGTAAAGATCGCCTTTTACTAGAGCGAGATAAAGATGGAAATTACACCATTCCATTTACAACCCACAGTCCGATAAAACCACAAAGTACAACAAATATTTTAAATATTGTGCCATTTGAGGATGGGTGTCCGATTAAAGCCTTTGCAACAGATGAACTTGTTGTAGATCCAACAGGACATTATACAATGATTGGGCTTCGAGAAACATATTATAAAATATCAAATGCTTTCTATTTAAAAGCTGGGAAATGCTATGAATTACTTTATTGGGATGCTAATACCCGCTATTGTGGAACCTGTGGAGCTCCAATGGTAATGCATACAGACATATCAAAGCGTTGTGCCCATTGTGGTAAAGAAGTATGGCCCCAATTGTCTACTGCCATTATTGTATTAATATATCATAGCGAAAAGGTTCTGCTAGTACATGCACGGAATTTCAAAAGCGATTTTTATGGACTAATTGCAGGCTTTGTTGAAACAGGAGAAACATTGGAAGAAGCCGTTTGCCGTGAAGTCAAAGAAGAAACAGGACTTAATATAAAAAATCTCACTTATTGGGCGTCACAACCATGGCCATACCCATGCGGATTGATGGTTGGATTCTACGCAGAATATGATTCGGGGAATCTTCACTTACAATATTC
>CAVHVH010000133.1:0-4163 GCA_963639385.1 Oscillospiraceae bacterium | reverse complement strand
ACAATATTCTGAGTTAAGCAGGGGGGGATGGTTTCGCTATGATAATCTTCCTCAAATTCCTGAAAAATTATCTTTGGCTCGGCAATTGCTAGACCATTGGCTTACAAACTTTAAAAAAGAATAGTCTTAAACCATTTGGGCAACTGCCAGCCAAATAAACAAATCCCTAAGTTTGGAATTATCCGTTCATAGACATCAAAAATTCATCGTTGTCTTTGGTTCTTACCATGGTATCATGAATGGCATTCATTGCCTCAATAGAATTCATATCACTAATATGCTTGCGTAATATCCACATACGATCAAGAGTAAACTGATTTTGTAATAAATCATCCCTACGAGTACTTGAAGCTACAAGGTTAACAGCGGGGAATATGCGCTTGTTGCTAAGTGAACGATCTAACTGTAATTCCATATTACCTGTTCCCTTGAATTCTTCAAAGATAACCTCGTCCATCTTGCTCCCTGTATCAATAAGAGCCGTAGCAATAATAGTAAGAGACCCGCCACCTTCAATGTTGCGTGCTGCTCCAAAAAAGCGTTTGGGTTTTTGTAATGCATTGGCATCTACACCGCCAGTAAGTACCTTTCCAGAAGCTGGAGATACGGTATTATATGCTCTTGCCAAGCGTGTGATAGAGTCAAGAAATATTACAACATCGTGTCCACATTCGACCATACGTTTTGCCTTTTCAAGAACGATTCCTGCTATTTTGACATGTCGTTCAGCAGGTTCGTCAAAAGTAGAGGCAATAACCTCTGCGTTGACGGTACGAGCCATATCGGTAACTTCTTCAGGGCGCTCATCTATAAGAAGCATCATCAAGTAAGCTTCTGGATGGTTTGACGCTATAGCATTAGCAATGTCTTTCATCAATATAGTTTTTCCCGTTTTTGGCTGAGCTACTATGAGCGCGCGCTGACCTTTACCTATAGGAGAAAAAAGATCTACTATACGAGTAGAAAGATTTGTTGTAGAATTATTTCCGCATAGAGTAAATTTTTCATCAGGAAAGAGAGGGGTTAGATGTTCGAAAGGTATACGATCTCTTACTTCTGATGGTTCCCGGCCGTTAATTTTGTCTATTGAAGTAAGTGGGAAATATTTTTCGCCCTCATGAGGTGGACGTACATGGCACTGTACAACATCGCCTGTTTTTAGTCCGTAATGTTTTACCTGTATATTAGATACATAAACATCATCTGGAGAAGACAGATAATTGTAATCGCTAGAACGTAGAAATCCATATCCATCTGGCATTACTTCGAGTACGCCATTGGCTGATATAATATCAGAAAATTCAAAACATTCATTGTCTTCTTGAACTGTATGCTCGTATGATAGCAATGGATTGTTGATTGGTGTTATAGAATTTCCGAACATGTCATAAGTAGGCACAATTCCTTCATCTTCAATTGGTAAGTCATGAGTGATGATAAAGTCAGTTCCGTCACAAGGATCTCCCTGCCAAACATTGTTTGTCGTGGAAAACCCTGTTACTTGTTCGTTGTGTGCATTGATTTTGGCTTGTAATTTAGCAATTAATTCGTCATTATCGGCATCTGCTGATGAAGTTTCCATTGTAAATTGTGCTTCAGGAACAATATCGGTAACAACTTCTTTTTGGGAGGCTTGGCCTTCTTGCAATAGTTGAGCAGACTCTTCTAGTGCACCTTTTTCTGATGGTGAAGCATCGTTTATATTTTCTCCATTAACAAATTGACCGTCAGACATATTGAGAGCGTCTTCCTTAATCTTTGTTTTTTGAGGATGTCGTTTGTTTTTTTTCTGTTGTTGTTGTTCTTCTTCTACTGCAGGATCCTCCACATCCTTGTTTAACAGTTCTTCGTTGGGAAACAATCCTAATTCCTCTTTATGAGTAGTACTAGTTTTTTTCAAATCAAAATTTTCGCCTTCTTTCCCGTTTACGGTGTATACTTTGTCACTTTCTTTTTTGACAATACGTATTCTACGTCGTTTGGTTCCAAGTGTTTTTTTATTGCTTTCGTCTTCAGCTTGTTTATCCAATATGGCATATACTAAACTTTCTTGGTCAGTATCTTCAATAGTTGTAATACCCATATCTTGGGCAATATCCAAAAGTTCAGGAATAGCTTTTGCTATTAATTCTTCTTTGCTATACATATATATTAAATATGTGATGATTGTTATATAAAATAATGTTTCAAGGATTGAAACATTGTAAATACATTTTTAAATGTTATGCAAAGTTACAAATAATGATTGAATAAATAAAAGAAAGCCCGCAAAAAATGCGGGCTCTCTTTTATTTATAATACTTGGAATAAATATTATTCTCCTTTTTCCATTTTCTGCTTCAGTTCAGCCAAAACATCAAGATCGCCGAGTGAAGTACTTGCTGCTACGTTGTTAATAACAGGAGCGTCTTGTTTTTTAGCAACGTGCTTACGTGCTGGTTTTGTTTCTTCCTTAGCATCTTCGAATGTGCGAGAATGTGAAAGGATAATGCGACGAGAATTCTTGTTGAATTCAATAACCTTAAACGGAAGCTCTTCTCCTAACATGGCTTGGGTACCATCTTCCTTAACCAAATGCTTTGGAGTTGCAAAACCTTCGCCGCCCTCATTCAAGGTAATTACAGCACCCTTATCCATCATTTCGGTAATTTTACCTTGATGTACAGAGCCTGTTGTGTAAAGTGTCTCATATACATCCCAAGGATTCTCTTCAAGTTGCTTGTGACCAAGGCTTAGGCGGCGATTTTCCTTATCTATCTCAAGTACTACGACATCTATTGATGCCCCAACTTGAGTGAATTCAGAAGGATGTTTAACTTTCTTTGTCCAAGAAAGATCTGAGATGTGAATAAGTCCATCAACACCTTCCTCAAGTTCTACAAAGATACCGAAATTGGTAAAATTGCATACTTTTGCGGTGTGCTTGCTACCAACAGGATATTTGGTATCAATATTCTGCCAAGGATCTTCTTTAAGTTGCTTGATACCTAAACTCATCTTGCGCTCCTCGCGATCAAGGGTTAAGATAACGGCTTCAACTTCATCGCCTACATGCAAGAAGTCCTGTGCAGAACGGAGGTGCTGACTCCAAGACATCTCGCTGACATGGATGAGCCCCTCAACGCCGGGCTGAATTTCAACAAATGCACCATAGTCTGCGATAACAACAACTTTACCCTTTACATGATCTCCAACCTGCAAATTGGCATCCAATGCATCCCATGGATGGGGAGTAAGTTGTTTCAATCCGAGAGCAATGCGCTTCTTTTCCTCATCAAAATCAAGAATTACAACATTAATCTTTTGGTCAAGTGATACAACCTCATGAGGATCGCTTACACGACCCCAAGACAAATCTGTGATATGAATAAGTCCATCAACACCACCGAGATCTACGAATACACCATAAGATGTGATATTCTTAACAGTACCTTCAAGTACTTGACCTTTCTCCAACTTAGAAATAATATCTTTCTTTTGAGCCTCAAGTTCGGCTTCGATAAGAGCTTTGTGAGATACAACGACATTACGGAATTCTTGATTAATCTTAACAATCTTGAATTCCATGGTTTTACCTACGAATACATCATAGTCGCGTATAGGATGAACGTCTATCTGGCTACCGGGCAAGAACGCTTCAATTCCAAATACATCAACTATCATACCACCCTTAGTACGACATTTGATGTAACCCTGGATAACCTCGTCGTTGTCGAGCGCCTCGTTGACACGATCCCAACTTTTGGCTAGACGTGCTTTCTTGTGAGACAGAACCAATTGGCCTTTTTTGTCCTCTTGGTTTTCTACATAAACCTCAACTGTATCACCGATTTTGAGATCTGGGTTGTAACGGAATTCAGAAGCGGCAATAATACCATCGCTCTTATAACCAATGTTTACGATAACCTCCTTCTTGTCTACAGAGATAACAGAACCTTCAACTACTTGGTGTTCTGTAACTTTGTTAAGAGTCTCGTCATAAGCCTTCTGAACGTCATCAACATTTGAGCCTACATTAGCACCATTCTCGAACTCGTTCCAATTGAAGTTTTCCAACGGCTGTACGTCCTTAAAATCTGACATAAAATAAAAAAATTAATAAATTAAAAAATTAGACATTATGTTAATTAACTCTACGATAAGGCATATTCGCCAAATCGTTT
>CAVHVH010000132.1:0-6342 GCA_963639385.1 Oscillospiraceae bacterium | reverse complement strand
GTTATTATTCATCGCGTTATGGTCTATTTTCACTTACAGCCTTTCTGCACAAAGTGACTTCAAGAAACGGCAGAAAATTAGCAATAGTATTCTTTTCATGATAGAAACCCATGACGGGAAAAAATATATAACCAACGACGCTCTCTTCCATGCCGGTCAATTGGCTTATTTGGGATGGTTGAAAATAGACGAAAAATATAGAAAACTTGGTGTTACTACGTTTATGCACTTTCGATTGGAACCAGGGGTACAAGCTATGACATGGACGCAGTTCAAAAAAGAAAAAAAGATTGTGACATACAAATCAGATACTATATTCAGTTCTTCTACCAAACCCATAGGTAAATTGTATGAACCGGTACTCAGTCCTGCTTATGTAACTGGAATCAAACGGCGTGGACATAGGGTATTTATTCTTTGTAACGACTCATTGAAGTGCGATCCTTCTTGGGCTAAGAATCGCCGCAAAAAAAACAAAAACATTTCTCAATATAGAAAGAAAAATAAGTATGACAAAGAAATGACAGCGCCCATCTCTAAAAAGGAAAATATTGTTATCAATTGAGTGATATTCTATAAATTTGTTTTAGGATATTTCTAAAAAAACATAATTGGGATGCAATTTTTCTGGTGCTTTTACATTATATATGATAAATAAGATATAACAAAAGATGAATAAGACAATTAGAACAATGGCCGCAGCCACCATAACGTTGGCCGGTTTGGTCTCGTGCGCCACAAGCAAGCAACGCCCCTCTAACAACACCCATTCTAACACAAGTCAGGTAATAAAGATGGAAAATATTGACAACGATTACCTTACACTCTCCGATGCCCAAAGTAGCGCCCTACAAGGTATCAACGGCTTTGGCCTCAACCTAATGCGAACCCAAACGGGCATGGATTCCAAGGTAATATCGCCACTAAGTGTATCTTTCCTTATGGGCATGTTGGCCAACGGAGCCGAAGGGAGCACCCGTACCGAGATAATGCAGACATTGGGGGTAGAGAGCACAGGTCTGGATGCACTCAACGAGACCTGCAAAGCATTGATAGATGATGCATCAAAGCAGAAAAACGTAAAAATAAGCATAGCCGACTGTATAGCCGTAAACAAGCATACAACCATAAAGACAGACTATGCCAACCTGATGAAAGCCATGTACAGTGCCGAAGTTAGCAGTCGCGACTTTGAACAGACTTCTACCCTGAACTATATCAACAACTGGTGCTCCAAGAAAACTAACGGTATGATATCCCGTATCATTGACAGTCTATCGCCCAACGATGTGGCTGTATTGATGAATGCCGTATACTTTAACGGCATGTGGAAGAACAAGTTTGACAAAAGCGAAACACGCTTGGAGAACTTTCGGGGCTACACTCGCGACATCAAGCGCGTAAAAATGATGCACGCCAATGGCAAAAGAATGTATGCAGAAATGGATGGATACCGTGCTGTAACTCTGCCGTACACCGGCGACGACTATGCCATGACCATTATCCTTCCCAACGAAGACCGATCGGTAAGCGATGTGATAAACACGCTGGATACAAAAATGATAGAAAGCATGCAGAGCCGCATGGACGAATGCCAAGTAGACATCAAACTACCCCGGTTTACCATTGCCACAGAGACCAGTCTTAACAAGCCCGTGGCACAACTCGGAGCGCCATCGATATTTTCTGCTGGAAAGGCCAACTTCAGTAACATGACCAGCCAGTCGGTCTTTGTATCAACTATGTTGCAGAAAGCTCGGATAGAGGTAACAGAAGAGGGTACCAAGGCCGCCGCCGTAACGGCCGCAACTATGATGACTACATCGCTTATGCCCAGCGAGCCCCGCCGCGTAGTATTCCATGTAGACCGTCCCTTTATATACATGATTACCCATATCCCTACAGGAGCCATCTTCTTTATTGGCCAGTACACTGGCGACGATTTGTAATAGGTAACATATATAGCTATAACAACCAAAGGCTTTCCTCATACCATTGTGGGCAAGCCTTTAATATATCCTCATACCTCCATATACCCTAAAGAGAGAGAAAAAACCATAAAATTTGCTCTCTTCCCTATCTTTTACTCTTTAAGATACAAACCATATGGACAAATATCATTATCTTTGTGGCATATATAAACCAAAACATTACAAATCATGAAAAAACTGTTTGTCTACCTCTTGCTGATAGTCGCCATACCTATGATGGCGCAAAATGTTACCGAGTACGAGGTAAAACTGAAAAACAAGACGCACATGAACGTACAGGTATGTACCGATGGCATCTTCCGTGTGCGCATCTCTCCACGAAAAGAATATGCCGAAAATCTGATGCTACGCTATAATGTACAGAAGAAAGATTGGCAAAAGGTAGACTGCAAGACGACCGATAAAGATGGTGTAATGACCATCTCAACTGCCCAGTATACCCTAAGCATAAACAAGAAAGACGGATCTATAGGCGTGGCCGACAAGAGCGGTCGCAAGATAGTAGACCGCATAAACTATCTTGACGGAACAGACCCTCTGCTTACATCGCTCGGCAAGGAAATCAACAAAAAATTCGCCGATATGAAAGTTGAGAAAAACAGCGGCATCATTGGCGACGTAAAAACATCGGCTGCCGCCAAAGACACCGCCGAAACGGGTGAATACCGCAAGTGCAGTGCTATCAACTTTACGCTGAACGCTGGCGAACGGTTCTATGGTGGCGGAAGCACCAGTAGAGAGCATATCCAACACCGCGGCGAACTACTGCGCATGTGGACTACCTACCAGCACACAGAAATTCCACAACCTATGCTGATAAGCAGCAACGGATGGGGTGTATTCAACAATACCACCCAAAAGCATTTCTTCGATGTTGGCCGTCACCAGAAAGACATAATGACCGTGTATAACACTTCTGATGAAGCCGACTTCTACCTAATGTTCGGTCAGGACATGCCGGCCATTATCAATGCCTACACGCTGATTACCGGTCGCCCTTATCTACAACCCAAGTGGGCCTACGGACTATGTTTCGGTCCAAATATGCTTGAGAACCAATTCGATATTCTTCGTGATGCCTTAGAATTCCGCAAGATGGAAGTACCCTGCGACTTATTCTGGCTCGAACCGCAGTGGATGGAGAAACGTTACGACTTCTCTACCAAAAAGAAATGGAACTATAAACTCTTCTCAGCAGAAGCCTACTGGGACTCGTGCAAGTATCCCAAGAAAGAAAATCACCGTTTGCTCATAGGCCGACTCAAAAATATGGGATTCAAACTGGGCCTTTGGCTCTGCGAGGAATACGACTTGAGTATAGCCGAAGAGGATGCCTTGGCCAAGGCTGCGGGCAAACCCGAGAGCGGGAAGGAACACTGGATGGACCATCTACGCAACTTCGTAGACAACGGTGTGCGCGGATTCAAAATGGATCCAGCCCGTACCATAGACGAGCATCCTACACGCAAATATTACAACGGATACTCAGACAAGATAATGCACAACCTAAACCAGGTTCTGTTGCCCAAGCAGATGGAAGTAATGATGCGCGAACATACCGGCATACGTAACTGGCACCACTATACTGCAGGATGGGCCGGAACACAACACTGGGGTGCATCGACCAGCGGTGACAACGGTGGCGGAAAGACGGCTCTCTTTGACCAACTTAATTTGGGTATGAGTGGTTTCCTCAACACTTCGTGTGATGTTATGTCGGTATCTAAAGACCAGGAAATGCAGAGTCTGCACTTCGGTTTATTCCTTCCGTGGGTACAGATAAACAGCTGGTACTCGCTACTGCAACCCTTCTACTTCTCTACCAAGGACAAGGAGATATACAAGTATTATGTACAACTGCGCTACAGACTAATGCCCTATATCTACACAGCCGCTATTGAGGGCGCACAGACAGGTATGCCTATAGTTCGCTCTATGCCCTTGGAATTCCCCAACGACCGCAATGTTGACGATGCCTGTTACCAGTACATGTTCGGCAAAAACCTGCTTGTAGGTATCTTCAGCAATGAGGTATATCTGCCCAAGGGCGAATGGACCGACTTCTGGACGGGTGAACGTATACAGGGCGGACGCAACGTTAAGCGCGACATACCCGAAGGACGCGCCGGACTACTCTTTGTACGCGAAGGAGCTATCATTCCTATGCAGCGCAACATGAATTTCGTAGGCGAATACCCCATTGACACTCTTACACTGAAGGTATTCCCCAAGGGCAAATCGTCGTACACAATGATGGAAGACGACGGCGAAAGCTATGAATACGAAAAGGGAGCCGTGGCCAGCACTACCTTTGACTGCAACCAAAACGGACAGCGCATAGACATTGCTGTACAACCTGTAAAAGGGCAATACAAAGGCATGTATACCAGTCGTACCTACAAGTTGGAGGTTTATACTCACCGCCGTCCTACTACTGTCAAGGTCAACGGCACAGCGACTACCAATTTTACCTATAGCACCGACGGCATAGTAAAGGTAGTTCTACCCCAAAAGGATGTGCATACCAAAGCAATGGTAAGTATATTATAAAGCAGAAACAAGACCTAACGGGCAGAAAGTAGCACGGGCAGAGGCTACATAAAGGGTGGTTCTATAAATTAACTTTGTCAGATTTTAGAATTGTTTTAGAGGATAAATTGTCAGTGAACGAAAGAATAATGCGGGCATTATGACTGAGTGAACTGGCAATTTGAACCGAAAAGAAACCAAAAGATGACAAAACGCAACTCCCCAACAAAGAATGAACTTGGCGGTGGTAATTTATAGAACCACCCTAAAGCGTAACAAGCACGCAATAAACATAAGAAAGCCAGTGGAACAAGGTTGTAACAACAACATATTCCACTGGTTTTTTATTACCGTAAACCAAAGAAAGGAGTGTAACGACAAGATTATTTTTTGTAGACGAATCTGGCCAAACCGTAGATATAACGGCGGAAGCCCGGCTTGTAAGCCAGCATATGGTCGAACCATCCAAGATGCTTGCCTACCGTCTTTACTACCATGCCTACATAGAACATAGCAAAGAGCGTTCCTATACCTATTATATACCATAGCCAGCAACCGAAGAATAGATAACAGGCAACAACACCCAAAACAACCAACCCGGTATCTACACATATCTTTACCTTGGCAAAATCTACACCCGTAACCCTGCTTATGGCCACAGGAAAGCCTTCGCCAGGCATAGTTACACTACCACATCTCACCTCGAGCGCTATTCCTATACCAAGGATGGTACAACCTGCTATCTGGGCTAAAATTTTCTGCCACAAAACTGTTGGAACAAGCCAAGTAGTAATGAGCATATTCAAATCGATAAGTGAGCCGAAAACAAAACCTACAAGGAGCTGGAACAACTGCACCGGCTCAAAACGGCGGCGCAACACAAGCAACTGGCCAACAACCAATAGAGCATTCATAATATAGGTGTACTGTCCTATAGTAAGCGGCGGAACAAGATGCACTTTTCCTGCATGCTGAAAAACATAAGGCAATACGCTTATTACACTTGAACCTAACATGGATCTTACACAAACTGCCACGCCAGCAGTCATTATCCATAACGAAACAAGCAGCAAAATATGCTGCCAACAAAACGACACAATTTTATCCTTCATTTTGATATCTCTGAAACAATCAGCACAAATTTACAAAAAAAAAGTCGAGATTTGGGCCGATATATCCATTTTACCGGCAGTGCTAAGCTATTTCTTGACAGAAGATAATTGCCATTCGTTTTTTTTATCTATCTTTGTCTACATATATAACTCTTGAAATCTATAATTAAAAATCACTTCAAAATCATGAAGAAGAGAACATCCTTAATGTTATGGTTTATGGCTATAGTTCTTACCCTAACGGCCAAGAACTACACCGTAACATCGCCCAATGGGCAACTTGCCGCCCAAATAGAGGTAGGCAACGTTATAAAATATAGTCTTGAGGGAGCTGGGCAGAAACTTGTAACCCCATCGGCCATTGCTCTAAAAACATCGGAAGGCACATGGGGCGAAGGGTCGCACCTTCAGCGCGCAGTAAAGTCTTCTGAACGAGGCTCGCTGGAAGCTTTCGCCTACAAACGTAACAAGGTAAGCGACTGTTACAACCAGTTAAAACTACAGTTCAAAGAAGGATTCGCACTGGTATTCCGCCTTTACGATGAGGGCATGTCGTACAGGTTTGTTTCCTTGAAGAACAAAGAGGTAACCATTGTTACAGAGAAGGCCGAAATATGCTTTGCCAACGACTGGATGGCAAGAGTGCCTTACATATTTGACAAAGGCGACCGTGAAAAAGAATTTCATACATCGTTTGAGAACGAATATAC
>CAVHVH010000131.1:0-6459 GCA_963639385.1 Oscillospiraceae bacterium | reverse complement strand
AAACGCTGAGCTTGGGCTTCTTGCAGACATTTCTCCAGTTCGTCCATGTTGGCGTTGGCGTAACGGTAGCGTTTGGCCTTGCACAAGCGTACTCCATCGATGATAGAGGCGTGGTTAAGCGCATCAGAGATAATGGCATCTTCCTCGGTGAGGAATGAGCCGAACAATCCACCGTTGGCATCGAAGCAGGCTGCGTACAGTATAGTGTCTTCGGTGTGGAAATACTCACTGATGGCAGCCTCGAGTTCTTTGTGAATGTCCTGAGTTCCGCAGATAAAGCGTACCGACGACATGCCGAAGCCGCGGCGGTCCATCATCTTTTTGGCTCCCTCGATAAGGCGGGGATGGCTGGCCAGTCCCAGATAGTTGTTGGCACAAAAGTTAAGTACTTCTTCGCCTTTAACCTGAATAGCGGCACCCTGAGGGCTTTCTATAATACGCTCTTCCTTGTAAAGGCCTGCGCTCTTAAGGTTGTCTAATGTAGCGCAGAGTTGTTCTTTGATTTTACCGTACATGTTTTCACGTTTTAGTTATGGGCGTTTCTATTCGCACCCTTATTCTATTGAGTACAAAATAACGCATTATTTTCCACAAACGAAAGCGTTTGTACATTTTTTTTATGAAATTGCTGACAAAACGTTTTTTTCCTTTTTTTTCGTCTTTGGTTTCAAAAAAAATTAGTTAATTTGCAGCCACGTTTTTAAGTACTTAACACATGAAAAATATCTTAGTCATCGGCTCAACGGGACAGATAGGTTCTGAGCTTACACGCGAATTGAGAAAAATCTACGGCAACAGTCATGTAGTGGCTGGCTATATCAAGGGCGCAGAGCCCCAAGGCGAACTGTTGGAAAGCGGTCCGTCGGCAGAGGCCGATGTTACTGACGGCGCAATGATAGCCGCCGTGGTTAAACAGTATAATATAGACACTATATACAACCTGGCCGCACTGTTGTCTGTAGTGGCCGAGTCGAAGCCTATGTTGGCATGGAAGATAGGTATAGACGGGTTATGGAACATTCTTGAGGTGGCCCGCCAGCAAGGTTGTGCTGTATTTACGCCTAGCTCGATAGGCTCGTTTGGTCCGTCTACCCCTAAGATGATGACTCCGCAGGATACCGTGCAGCGTCCGCGTACCATGTATGGTGTAACTAAGGTTACAACCGAATTGTTGAGCGACTATTATTTTAATAAATACGGTGTAGATACACGTGCCGTTCGTTTTCCGGGTGTAATATCCTATGTTACTCCTCCCGGTGGCGGCACTACCGATTATGCTGTAGACATATATTATTCGGCCGTGCGTGGCGAACGTTTTGTATGCCCAATTAAAGAGGGTACTCTGATGGATATGATATACATGCCCGATGCCCTTCAGGCTGCTATAGACGTGATGGAGGCCGACTCCTCGAAGTTGGTTCACCGCAATGCATTCAATATAGCATCACTCAGTTTCGGTCCTGAAACGGTATATCAGGCTATCAAGAAATACAAGCCCGATTTTGAAATGGTATATGATGTTGATCCGCTCAAGCAGAGTATTGCCGAGAGCTGGCCCGACCGGTTGGACGATACTTGTGCTCGCCAGGAGTGGGGATGGTGCCCACGTTACGACTTGGATGCCATGACGCGCGATATGCTGGATAAGTTGGCTATAAAGTTGGGCGTATAAGGGATACTATAAATTAACCACCCTTAAGAGAGAAGCACGGCAGACTGTATGCAGTTTGCCGTGCTTCTCTCTTAAGGGTAGGTATGCTGTGTAGAAACTAATAGTTGCGTGTAGCCATTCCTTGGTAAGTGTTTACGCATACGGTTATTTCGCCTGTGCGTGCTCTGTCGTCAAGAGGAATGCTGGCAAACACCGTAGACGAGTAATACTGCGGTACTCCGTTTTGGTTATGTAGCAGTGTAAAGGTAAACTGTTCGTGCCCGTTGGTGCGAATGGTGTCGCATTTTACGCCTATGGTCTGTATACCCATTTCGCCATCGGCGTTAGTACCAGTCTTTACGGCCAGTCTAAGATTGATATATTTGCCCGAAGTACTGCGCCAGGCACTTTCCAAGGTAAGAGGATCGGTGCGTAGCGTATCTGGACGCATAGTCTGTATGGGTATTAATACGGATACTGCACTGGCACCACGTGGCTTTACGCTACTTGCGCCTTCGCAATAGTCGTAGTATAACCATGCCCGGTAAACGGTGTCGCCCTTGGTAGCCCATTTTGTGGTAATGGCGGGTTGCAGTTGCAGTGATGTACCTTCGTCGGTTACTACGCGGTTTATTACACCAGTATTGGTAGTGTAAGCTTCAACCATTTCTGCTTGCAAGTACGAGTAACGGCCGTCGCCAGTGTTGTAACTGTCGTTTTCGCAGGCTACAAGGAGTATGACTGCAAGGACGGGAAACCATCGTTTCATATTATAATTCCATTTGGTTTTTTGCCGGATTGGCATACATGGTTAGTATTTGTTTGCGCAAGAAATCAATGTCTTTTCCCTCTATCTCTATCTTGGCCAACTGACCTTTGAGATAGGTCTCAAAGGTAGCTTTGTCTTTGTTGGTATAGTGCGCAGTATAGACAGCAGTGTTCTGCAACATATCCAAGGCCACGTAGTTGCCTGGATATAGGCGATAACCAGCAAAAATTTGCCGGTCTATATGTTCGGCAATGATACGGAAGAGGTCGGCCTTAGGTGTATCGGCGGGAATTGTGTCTAAAAAAACATCTATACATTCGCCACACTGGTAGTGTATATGTCCCTTGTATCCCATTATGCCCGTTTGCATACTGATAATGTCGTCTTTTGGCCCCTTCTTCCAGTTGGGGTTATCGCGGCGCGACTGTAGTTCGGCAGCCTTAAGGTAATCGCAAGGGTCGTATTCATAGCTTATGGCAATTGGTGCAATGTGCAGTTGCTTTAACCTGTCAGTTATAGAGCCTTCGCCGCCCATGGCCATCATCTTGAGTATAGATTCCTGTGTGCGGTCGTTGCTATCTTTTGCTCTACCTTCGCGTTGGGCTATCCATACGTTGTCGTTCTTTTGTGCTATAACAAAGTGCATGTACTCGCTTAGTCGCTTGCTGGCAGCCAGCATCTCGCGCATAGAGAGAGCTCTTTCTACGATAAACGACTTGTTGATGCGTACCAAGTCTTTAACCCAAGGCAGACTTAGTAGATTGTCACCAATGGCTATTTCGCATGTGGTGGTGAAGCCGGCGTCTATCAGCAATTTGTCTAATAGGGCAGAATCGAGTACAATGTCGCGGTGATTGCTTATAAAAGTATAGCGGCTATTGGTGTCGAGGCCAGCAATGTCAATATCGCATCCTTTGCTGAGCTTAGCCAGCAGTTGTTCAAGAAAATTGTAGCAGAAAGCCTTTTGGAAATCAAGGTTTGTCTTGCATGCGCGCATCTTGGCTTCTATGGCCTCTATGGGAGTCTGTGGATAGAGTAGGCCCAGTACGCTGCGGAACTGTTCGTTCTGCAACAGTCGGTCGTAAACGGAAGGCAGTTCTTCAGGCTCAAATGGGCGGATAGGGTCAAATTGTTTTGGAATATCCATAAGCTTACAATTTGAAGGTTAGAACTGGTTTTCTACAATCTCGCTCAGTACCTCGGTAATGTTGAGGCCTGCAGCGCGCACCTGCTGGGGAATAAAGCTGGTAGCCGTCATGCCCGGTGTGGTGTTTATTTCGAGCATGTTGATACGGTCGTTGCCGTTGTTGTCTTTGGTGATAATGTAGTCTATGCGTATGATTCCGTTGCAGTGCAGTAGGTCATAGATGCGACTGGTCTCCTTGGCTACGGCTTCGGCTGTGGCCGGAGCTATGCGTGCGGGGGTAATCTCTTGTACTTGGCCATTGTATTTGGCGGCATAGTCAAAGAATTCGTTGCTTGTAACCACTTCGGTGGCTGGGAATACTACCGACTTCTCCTTAGTCTTGTAGCATCCTATACTTATCTCAGTACCCTGCATATAACTTTCTATCATTACCTCGTTGCTCTCCATAAAGGCCACGCGCAGTGCAGCAGCCAACTGGTCGGGTTCCTTTACTTTAGACACTCCGAAGCTGGAACCGTCGGCGGCAGGTTTTACAAAGCAGGGCATTCCCAAGCGCTTTTCCACCTCTTTTTCGTCAATTTCATCGCCACGGCGTACCAGTATGCTATCGGCCACGTTTACGCCAAAGCCGCGGAGATAGTTGTTCAGTACATATTTGTCGAAGGTAATGGCCTCTACCAGTACTCCGCTGGTAGAGTAGGGTACATGCAGCATATCAAAGTATCCCTGCAGGAGTCCGTTCTCGCCGGGAGTGCCGTGTATGGTAATGTAGGCATAGTCGAACTCGGTCATCTTTCCATCTTTGGTAAAGCTAAAGTCGTTCTTGTCTATCTGTGCTGTTGTGTCGTTGTCTAACTGTACATGCCAATCTTGTCCTTTGATGTCAACAATATATACATTGTATCGTTGTTTGTCGAAAAACGAATAGAGTCCTTGTGCTGAACGCATAGAGACATCATGCTCTGATGAATCGCCGCCGCAAACGATGGCGATGTTTCTTTTCAGTTCTTTCATTTTATCTTTGTTTAGTTTTCTGCAAAAGTATTTTTTGTGGTGCCTGCCACGAATGTGCGCCATTTGTCAATAAGTTGGCGCATATCATCGGGCCATTCTGATGTAAAGTCCATCTGTTGTTTAGTGGTGGGGTGTACAAATCCGAGAGTCCTGGCGTGTAGTGCCTGTCGTGGACATAGTGAAAAGCAGTTCTGTATAAAAGCCTTGTACGAAGCGCTGCGCTCTCCGCGCAAAATTTCCATGCCTCCGTAGCGTTCATCGGCAAAGAGGGGGTGTCCGATGGAGCGCATGTGGGCGCGAATTTGGTGTGTTCGGCCTGTTTCGAGTACACATTCTATGAGTGTAGTGTATCCGAAGCGTTCGATAACGCGGTAATGGGTGACGGCGGGCTTTCCTATACCCGATTCGGGGCTGAATACCGCCATGCGCAGACGGTCTTTGGGGTCGCGGGCTATGTTGCCTTCTATACGCCCCTCGTCTTCAGTTACGTTGCCCCATACCAGGGCATTGTAGCTGCGGTGGGTAGTCTTGTTGAAGAACTGTAGTCCAAGAAAAGTCTTGGCCAATGGTTGTTTGGCCACTACCAATAATCCGCTAGTGTCTTTGTCTATACGGTGCACCAATCCTACTTCAGGGTCGTTGGGATCGTAGTTTTTATCGTTGCGCAAGTGCCAAGCCAGTGCATTTACCAGCGTGCCGGTAAAATTGCCTACGCCAGGGTGTACAACCATTCCCGCGGGCTTGTTGATTACCATTAGCTGGCGGTCTTCGTATACAATATCGAGTGGAATGTCTTCGGCCAGGATAGAGGTGTCGTGCCGTGGGCGGTCGAGCATTAGTGTTATTACATCGCCGGGGCGCACGCGGTAGTTGCGTTTTACTGGTCGGTCGTTTACGTGTACGAATCCTGCGTCGGCAGCTTGTTGTATGCGGTTACGACTAGAATGTTGCAGTTTTTCCAGCATATATTTGTCTATGCGTAGTGGCTCTTGGCCGCTGTCAACAACAAAGCGGAAATGTTCGTACAACTGGGGCTCGTTTTCCAGTTCGTCTATATCTTGCAGTTCTATGTCGTTTTGGGTTGTCATCCTAATTGTATGAGGTATAAAATATAAAAAAGGTATTTCTTATTCGCTTTCCGATGGCGCTCCATGTACCTCTTCAAATTCGTCTATGTCGCCGCCGTTTTCGTCTTCGTCAATGGGGTCTACATAGTTTATTTGGTCGTCGGTGTCTACCTGGCCGTTGCCAACTTGTATTATCAGTCGGTCGTTTACGGTTACGCGGTCGCCAGCAGCCACTCTTTGTCCGTGTACGGTAATGCCGTATACCCAGTCTTTCTCTCCGGGTATGTATATGGGAGTTCCAAGCTTAAATCCCATAGCCGATAGTTTGGCCATGGCTTCGCGTAGCGAACTATTGTCAATAACATCAGGTATAATAAGTGTGGGAGTTTGCAGCGAATTGATGGTAACATATATAATGTGCCCTGTCTTTACCTTTTCGCCTGCTGCTGGCGACTGGCTAAGAATGCAGTCTGGTGGAAGAGTTTTAATATATCCAGTATCGTTGACCACCATTTGCAGTTCTATATCGGCCATTATCCTGTCGGCATCGGCAAAACGTTTGTTCTTTAGGTTGGGAACGGTTATCGTTTCACCATGGTGGGTGTAGGCGTTAAGTGCTATACCGGCTCCGATTACCAAGGCGACCACAACAAGTATCATGGCGCATAGATTGCCTAAAAGGTAACGGCATTTCGGTTTGCATAGAAATTTGGATGAACCCATCTGTTGTCTTTTAAGCGCAAAGTTAGCGCAAGCCGAGCGAAATACAAAATAAATTTATTTATTTATTTTTATTTCCAAGGTGTAGCCT
>CAVHVH010000130.1:0-6493 GCA_963639385.1 Oscillospiraceae bacterium | reverse complement strand
GGCTATGTAATTCCCGCTATTAGGGCTTACTCGGGACTTTCACCCGTTAGACAATACTCATGCCGAGCATACATTATAAAAAGGTGTTTGACTACTATGCCAAACACCTTTTTAATTACATCTGTTTTTTTCTTGCTGAATAGCCAAAGATTATTTTGGTATTTATTTGCAAATTTGGTTAGATGCAATATGCTTTATTCTATAACTACCAAAGCGTCTTCTTCTAAAACCGCTTGACCTGTTTTTACACAAATAGCTGTAACTTTTCCATCGGTTTCGGCTTCTATATTGTTAGCCATTTTCATAGCTTCTAGTACAACAAGAGTATCACCTGCTTTGACTTCCTGACCAATTTCTACGCAAATCTGCGTAATCGTTCCTGGCAATGGGGCTTTGATTGCATTTGATACATTTACATTGGTGGCCATTGAATTTTCGTTAGCTACGGTCTCTTCTACTTGCTGACCAAGTACTACTTTCTTTTTCTCCGGTTCGGTTTCTTTTTCCAATTGTACTTTGTAGCTTTCCTCATTTACTATAATGTCAGCTACATTATTCTCATCAATAGAGGCAATGGTTACTTTATATTCTTTGCCATCTATAGTATATTTGAATTCTTTCATCTTGTATTTATGGTTTGGGAGTTATACCTAAGAATTTTGCGTTCCACAATGTACAACGTGATTTGATAGTTATCTTTCCAGACTCCTTGTCGTGTACATTGTTGCCGCTATACTCGTAAAGAGCCATTGCTATGGCTGCAAAAACATTTCTATCCATATATTCGTCTCCTATAATTACATGGGCATACAACCATGCTTTTTGGCGGGTAGTGACTGCTTTTTGGTGGCAAGCTGAGCTAAGCCTCGGCAGATGCGGAATCTAGTATTGCGCGGTTCTATAACATCGTCAATGTAGCCATACTGAGCGGCTTGATACGGATTGGCAAACATCTCTGTATATTCTTCTTCTTTTTCGGCTAAGAATGCATTTACATTTTCACCAGCTTCCTTTTTAGTCTTGGCTTCCCGAGCACACAATACTGCTACAGCTCCACTAGCACCCATTACGGCAATTTCTGATGATGGCCAAGCAAAGTTGAGATCTGCCCGTAATTGTTTGCATCCCATTACGATGTGCGAACCACCATAACTCTTTCTGAGAGTGATGGTTATTTTGGGTACGGTAGCTTCTCCGTATGCATATAGCAATTGGGCACCATGCAGAATTACAGCATTGTATTCTTGTCCTGTTCCAGGCAAAAATCCAGGTACATCAACCAATGACACTATTGGAATATTGAATGCATCGCAGAAACGAACAAATCGCGCACCCTTACGAGATGCATTAACATCAAGTACACCAGCATATGCAGATGGTTGATTGGCAACAATACCTACACTCTGTCCATTAAAACGGGCAAAACCAGTAATGATATTTTTTGCAAATTTAGGTTGAACTTCAAAGAAATCACCATTGTCTGTTATTGCCGAAATTACCTTGTACATATCGTATGCCTGATTTGGATCTTCTGGGATAATTTCATTAAGTAAATCGGCTTTCCGGTCTATAGGATCGTCGCATTCTACTTTGGGGGCTTCTTCCATATTGTTAGAAGGGATATAAGACAGCAAGAGTTTAATCATCTGCATGCATTCCTCTTCGGTCTTAGCAGTAAATGTTGTAACACCGCTCTTTGTGGCATGAACGCTAGCACCTCCTAAATGTTCTGCGTCAATATCCTCTCCGGTAACGGTTTTCACAACTTTCGGTCCAGTAAGGAACATATAGCTTGTTTGCTCTTTCATAATAATAAAATCAGTAAGAGCAGGCGAGTAAACGGCACCTCCTGCACAAGGACCTAAAATAGCGCTTATCTGTGGTATTACTCCAGAAGCTAATATGTTGCGTTCAAAAATTTCTCCATAACCAGCCAAGGCGCAGATACCTTCTTGTATACGGGCACCTCCAGAATCATTCATACATATTACAGGAGCTCCCATGGTCATAGCCATATCCATAACCTTGCATATCTTTTGAGCCATTGTTTCTGAAAGGGAGCCTCCGTTTACCGTAAAATCTTGGGCATATACATATACTAGGCGTCCGTCAATTGTACCACTTCCAGCCACAACACCATCGCCCAAATACTGTTTTTTATCCATTCCAAAATTATGACAACGATGAAGCTTAAACATATCGTATTCTTCAAAGCTATCTTCATCTAAGAGCATTTCAATGCGTTCGCGAGCGGTATACTTACCACGGGCATGCTGCTTTTCTATTGCTTTTTCTCCGCCTCCAAGACGAGCCTGTTCGCGCTTTGCAATAAGCTCTTTGATTTTTTCTACTTGTTTGCTCATATTCAATCTATTATTTTTCGTCTATTTTGGTGCAAAGTTACGAATAAACATCTAAAATATGAAAAAAACAAATATTAAATTCATAGCTTTCTCTCAAAAGATAAAGACTCAAAAATAGCTTATTTGTCATTTCGATTGTATCCAAATAATGCCTGAAGTATCTACTCGGATTCCTCAGGCATTATGATTACTTCAAGAGTAACTTCTGTTTTTATAAAACAAAGTGTCTGTCGTCAAGCAATTAAATCAATAGAGTACTTTCTCTTTTCCGTTAATTATATAGGGAGTATCGGGCAACATCCACGAAGGTTTGGCTGTTCCCTTAAGATAATAATCAAAGAAATCTGACAAGCGCGTACTCAAATCTTTGGCGTTTTTGCGATTGGATAGGTTGTGTGCTTCCCTGTTGTATTCTAACAACCACGCAGGTTTTCCTAAACGGCGTAAGGCCATAAACATTTCAATGCCTTGATAATATGGCACAGCTCCATCAGCGTTATTGTGCATAATGAGAACTGGCGTTTTCACTTTGGGAAAATCAAACAAGGGAGAATTTTCTATATATAAGTCGTATCCATTCCAAAGGTCCTTTCCTATACGACTTTGCGTCTGTTCATATTGGAACTGTCGACTAACTCCCGCTCCCCATCTTATGCCACCATATGCACTTGTCATGTTGCATACGGGAGCTCCGGCTCCGGCAGCGGCAAACATATCTGTATGGGCAATAAGATATGCTACTTGGTAGCCGCCCCAACTTTGTCCTTGTATAGCCATATGTTTACTATCAACCCATTTATTGCTTGCCAAGACTTTAGCTCCTGCGACAATGCAGTTGTAAGCCGATTTTCCAGGATGCCCGATCTTGTATACAATATCAGGCACAAACACTATATAGCCATTACTTACAAAATAGGGTATGTTTATAATGCTTCGGCTTGGGGATGGGTTGTGATATTTATATAAGGACTCACTGCTACGTTCATAGAAATATACAATAACGGGATATTTCTTATTAGGGTCAAAGTTCTCGGGTTTGTATAGTACACCATCAAGTGAGGTTCCGTCAAAAGCTTTCCAACGGAATAATTCCGCCTTTCCCCAAATGTAATTTGTTTGTTGGAGATTAATATTACTTAATTGTGTCCACTTGTTGTCTACAAGATATACATCCATTGGCGTTTCAAAATTTCCTCTTGTCATCATAAAGATGTTGGCAGAGTCTGCTTTGCATGAAATTCCGTAAGTGAATTTGCCGTATTCCAATATTTGCAGATTCGCATTTAAGTCTGTTTTTGCAAATCCGTTTTCTTTTGTACGATAATTATATACAGAAAGATAGATAGGTAAGTTGGTATCGTAACCAGGTTTATTAGACGATGGTTGGATATTTTTCAGACGATACTGTATACTGTCTCTACGTCCTTCTCCCCGTGTTAAGTTGATACTTTTACCGCTATCTAAAGATATATACCAAAGATCAAAACGATCGGTTAGGATAATTCCCCGATTATCAGAACTCCAAACTACTCCCGCATATGGTAAAGCGTCACTAGGAACATCATTGTCCTCATTATAGAATGGCACATTGAGTATCTTGCTAAGATTTGTTGTACTCTTCGTAGTTGTATTTGTTAGCATCCAATGTCCTTGTTCTAAATTGAACCATGCTATATATTTTCCATTTGGAGATATACTTTCTCCTGCTGTTTTCGCATCAATAATCATAGAACGTTTTCCCGTAGTGACATCTATGACAGATAAACGATTTTTAGTTTGCGCATTCCATTGTTGTTCCAAAATACGGCCTGTTTCATCAACAGATAGAGCAATGTTACTTTTTTGAAGATCTGGAAAAGATAAATGGTCATAATAAGATTGTGCTAGACGTATTAAATTGCCATCATTGCCTACCGTGCATAACACTTGTAATGTACCATTCTTCAATTCTCCTGTTTTGAACATCGGCGGAATAAGGTCGGCATCATAACGCCAAATACTTGGCTCGGCTGTTTCAAAATCGTATTTACTCTTGTCATCTGGGGCTATATATGGCATAATGCCCACTATAATACGGTCACCATAACGAGTGTAGTAGGGGATAGACTTGTTGGTAATCCCCCATCCTTCTATAAGTTTGGACGAGACTTCGCTACTAGCAACCGTACGCAACCCTCCTTGGAGGCGATATTCATACAGTGAGCAATGTCGACTACCTGAGGCTACGGTGTCAGTAGAAGACATAAATAAAAGTTTATCACCTGTCCAATTGAATTTAGGACTTGTTATAAAAGCAGTCTCTGTAGATATGTTCTGTGTGTGAAAATTTGTAAAATTTATGAGTTTTAATACATTGTGGTTCTTTTTGTCACGGACAATATATGCCATATGTGACCCATTGGCATTGATAGCGTATCCATCCACATTATTTAATCGCAAAGTGTCACCCGTGGCAAGATTATAAAGTAGCATGTCGTTGGCCGCATCTTTGTTGGGCTTAACAATCATTGCTTCGGTCTTATTTTTTTTCTTTTTTTTCAGTTTTTGCTCTCCATTTGCCAAATTTTCCACAGCTGTGGTACTTTTGTAAGTTAATGGGATGGCCACTATCGATTGTTTCTCTCGTCCCAAACTATAATTATTTACTTTGGAGAATGTTTTAATGCTACCATCTTTCAGATTAACTATTGCCACAGAATCTTTTGGCATATCCTCCTGTTTCTTTTTTTTGATTTTTGCATTTCTCGTTTGAGAAAACAAGGGTTTAATTAAAGTTACGACATATTGTTCATCAGTTGTAATGGTTGCATTATATCCTCGAGCAATGATTGTTGTTTTCCCTGTAATGTTGTCCCGGATGTACAAGGTTCCATCACCTTGTTGTGGATTGACTTCCCACAGACTTATTTTGCCATATCTTGAAATAGTAGGCGAGTGTACACTTTGCCAATTGTCGTATACATCGTGTGTAAGAGGCTTTTTCTGTGCCCAATTATATTGGGCACTAATTATTATCAATATAAAAAATAACAAAGATTTTTCTTTCATTTGATGTTATGGATTAAATTATGTATAACAAAAATATAATGCTACTATATGTGAATTTGAGAAATTAATTTAGGATCATCTGAGTTTCCTGTGTCATTTTATGCCTTTAGCATTTAAAGCCTTGCTATACTTTGCGGCATTTGCTTGATGTTCTTTGTAACTGCTTGCAAAGTTATGCGTCCCTGAAAAATCTTCTTTGGCGCACATATATATATAATTATGGTGAACCAAATTAAGTACAGCATCAACACCTTCGGTTGTGGGAATACGAATTGGCCCTGGAGGAAGACCTGTATTAACATAAGTATTATATGGGCTTTTTGTTAACAACATATTATGATATATGCGTTTGATGCCAAACTGTTTAAGTGCATATTTAACAGTTGGATCTGCTTGCAATGGCATTCCTGTGGGATACTCGGCATTACGCATCATCAGACGGTTGTAATACATGCCTGCCACCATTGGTTTCTCCGCATTGTTGGCGGTTTCTTCATCTACTATACTGGCCAATGTGATTACTTCTGTAGGTGTGAGTTTCAGTTGTCGCGCCTTGGCTATACGGTTGTTATTCCAAAAAGCATTACTCTCATTTTTCATACGCTTCAGCAATTTTGACAATGACACATTCCAGTAGATGTCATATGTATTGGGTACGAACATACATATCATGGTTTCTGGGGTATAGCCATAGACGAGACATGTATCTTTATTGGTAAGAGCTGTAAATATGGTAATGCTATCAAGCATAAGTTTAGACGCAAGCGATTGTGCTAAGTCTTCCATAGTACGTACTGATGGAATAGTAAGACGTATTGGGGATTGCATACCTGCTTTAAGATGACGGAACAACTGTAATGCTCCGATGGATGTGGAAATCTCGTAGCGTCCTGTTTTTATATTTTTGGGGTAAGAACTTTGTCTTACTAGAGTGCTGAACCCTTGCATTCCATGACATGATGCAATAGGTGAAAGTTTGGCAAAGACAGAGTCAATATTGTCGTCTTGGTCAATGTACAAATATTCGGTTTTAGAAGATGTTGAAAAAGAAGAAAATAGATAATAGTAGAAAAAAACTATTA
>CAVHVH010000129.1:0-6534 GCA_963639385.1 Oscillospiraceae bacterium | reverse complement strand
GCCGAAAGATGACAAAACGCAATTCTCCCAACAAAGAATGAACTTGGCGGTGGTATTTTTTAGAACCACCCTATTTACAATGGGGCTGTGTCTTGTAGGCATGGCCCCATTTATTTTATCCCTCTTCTCAATTTGCACTACCTTTGAATAAGGTAGGCGGCACCTCAACAAAGCAAAATTAAAAAAACTTCGTTTTTTCTTTTGCCTAACTTTAATTTGCACTACCTTTGGATAAGGTAGGCGGCACCTCAACAAAGCAAAATTAAAAAAACTTCGTTTTTTCTTTTGCCTAACTTTAATTTGCACTACCTTTGGATAAGGTAGGCGGCACCTCAACAAAGCAAAATTAAAAAAACTTCGTTTTTTCTTTTGCCTAACTTTAATTTGCACTACCTTTGGATAAGGTAGGCGGCACCTCAACAAAGCAAAATTAAAAAAACTTCGTTTTTTCTTTTGCCTAACTTTAATTTGCACTACCTTTGGATAAGGTAGGCGGCACCTCAACAAAGCAAAATTAAAAAAACTTCGTTTTTTCTTTTGCCTAACTTTAATTTGCACTACCTTTGGATAAGGTAGGCGGCACCTCAACAAAGCAAAATTAAAAAAACTTCGTTTTTTCTTTTGCCTAACTTTAATTTGCACTACCTTTGGATAAGGTAGGCGGCACCTCAACAAAGCAAAATTAAAAAAACTTCGTTTTTTCTTTTGCCTAACTTTAATTTGCACTACCTTTGGATAAGGTAGGCGGCACCTCAACAAAGCAAAATTAAAAAAACTTCGTTTTTTCTTTTGCTCTGTCTTCGGTTTGCACTACCTTTGCCACGAAAATAACACATTATAAAAATATACAAAGCAATATGGCAACTCCAGATTTTAAGTATGCTCCAATGTTCCAACTCGGACCAGACAAAACGGAGTACCGACTGCTCAGCAAGGAAGGCGTGAGCACCGGCGAATTTGAAGGTAACGAAATTCTGAAAGTAAGCAAAGAAGCACTTACTCTGCTGGCACAGCAGGCTTTCCACGACGTAGAATTTACACTGCGCCGTGAACACAACGAACAGGTGGCCGCCATCCTAAACGACCCCGAATCGTCTGAGAACGACAAGTATGTAGCTCTGCAGTTCCTGCGCAACGCCGAGACTGCCGTAAAGGGCATCCTGCCTTTCTGCCAGGATACTGGTACCGCTATCATCCACGGTGAGAAAGGACAGCAGGTATGGACTGGATTTGAAGACGAAGAGGCGCTGAGCCGCGGTGTTTACAACACCTTTACACAAGACAATCTGCGCTACTCACAGAACGCACCGCTCAATATGTACGACGAGGTGAACACCCGCTGCAACCTGCCTGCACAGATAGACATCGAGGCTGTAGAGGGTGCCGAATACCGTTTTGTGATGGTTGCCAAAGGTGGAGGTTCTGCCAACAAGACCTACTTCTACCCTATGACCAAGGCCACCATACAGAACGAAGGTACGCTGCTACCCTTCTTGGTAGAAAAGATGAAGAGCTTGGGCACTGCAGCCTGTCCACCATATCACATAGCCTTCGTTATCGGTGGTACATCGGCAGAGAAAAACCTACTTACCGTAAAGTTGGCCAGCATAAAGTACTACGACGGTCTACCTACTACCGGCGACGAAACAGGACGCGCATTCCGCGATGTAGACCTTGAGCAGAAACTACTCGACGAAGCTCATAAGATAGGTCTTGGCGCACAGTTCGGCGGAAAGGCACTGGCCCACGACATCCGCGTAATACGTCTGCCACGCCATGGAGCAAGTTGTCCTATAGGTATGGGCGTAAGCTGCTCGGCCGACCGTAACATCAAGGCAAAGATTAACCGCGATGGTATCTGGATTGAGAAGATGGACACCAATCCTTCTGAACTGATACCCGAAGAGTACCGCCGTCCTGGCGAAGGAACAAAGGGCATAGAGATAGACCTGGACAAAGGCATCGATGTTGTACGCGCCGAGCTCTCCAAGTATCCCGTATCTACCCGCGTAAACCTTAAGGGAACCATTATCGTGGCACGCGACATAGCTCATGCCAAACTCAAGGCTCGTCTAGATGCTGGCGAGGATATGCCACAGTACTTCAAAGACCACCCAATACTCTACGCCGGACCGGCCAAGACTCCCGAGGGCTACCCCTGCGGTAGCATGGGACCCACCACAGCCAACCGTATGGACCCATATGTAGACGAGTTCCAAGACCATGGAGCCAGTCTGGTAATGATAGCCAAGGGCAACCGCGGCCAAGTAGTTACCGACGCTTGCCAAAAACACGGCGGCTTCTATTTGGGTACTATCGGCGGTGTGGCCGCAGTACTCTCGCAGAGCTCTATCAAGAGTATAGAATGTGTAGAATATCCCGAACTGGGTATGGAGGCCATTTGGAAAATCAGAGTAGAAGATTTCCCCGCTTTCATCCTGGTCGACGACAAGGGCAACGACTTCTTTAAGCAGCTTAAGCCCTGGACTCCCTACAACTGCAAGAAAGGCTAAAACATTGATTAGGGTGTTTTTAAAGGCAAACAAAAAAAACCAACCTCACTATAATACAAGAGGCAGACACCGCACTGATGCTGGTGTTTGCCTCTTGTATTTTTTATTGGCTCTGTGCAGAATATCCACACCACAGCCAATCTTCACTGGCTCTCTCTGGCCCTTCTATTCTCTACTAATCTGGATTAAGAAACCGTTACCGCTCAAGAAACGGTCATAGAATATCTTATAACCATGGCCATTGGACATTTCGTAACCAGTGCCCTGAAATCCTAAAGTACCCATTTCATGGATAAGCTCACGCCATACATCTTCATCAGCCATTGATATGCTTACCAGAGCGGCCGTAGCCGGTTGTCCCTTTCCCGCTATGGCTACAAGAGTGGCCTTGCTGTTGCGTACATGGGTCATGCTGCCCATAGCATCGGCATCGCACCCCTGGGTATACATCGTGGCACGACCTACTTGGTAAATTTCTTCAATCGCACTACGCTTATACCCCATAGAGCGCATTATGGCATCTATCTTGTCTGCATCGCGCAGTCCCGTAACCGCCGTACCTGATATTTCTACAAGTTGGGCTATATCTATGGCGCGCTCTATCGATATACACTGTGTATTCTTCTCCTGCTCTGTTACCGGTTGGGCTACTGCGGCCGACGGCTGTCCGCTCTGCTGGACATCGGCTTTTGAAGAAGACTTAGACCTGCATCCTGTCATGAACAGAGTTACGGCCACAATACCCGTCAACAAGGTACTGGTATGAAATGTAAAGTTTATACGCATAACTATAAGTTGGGGGAGAATTAATGCCTCCCTTTATGGTGCGAAGATAAATAGAAAAAGCGAGAAAGTACCCATAAGGGTGAAAAAAATGAGTAATTTTGCAACAATATGGACAACAAAGCTTTTACTGCAGCACTCTTCAAATGGTCGCACCGCCACTGGCGCGAAATGCCTTGGCGTGGATGTGGAAACCCTTACGCGATATGGTTATCCGAAATAATACTACAGCAAACGCGCGTAAGTCAGGGTACTAAATACTGGTACCGTTTTATGCGCACGTTCCCTACCGTAGAGCGTTTGGCCGCCGCCAGCGAAGCCCAGGTGCTTAAGCTTTGGCAAGGACTGGGTTACTACTCGCGTGCCCGTAATCTGCATGCCGCTGCCCAGCAGATAGTTGAGCGGGGGTCTTTTCCTAACACCTACGAAGAGATACGTCAACTGAAAGGTGTGGGCGACTATACTGCAGCGGCCATAGCCTCTATGGCTTTCGGTTTACCATGTGCTGCCGTCGACGGCAACGTATACCGTATTCTGGCCCGAGTATTCGGCATCTACACGCCCATAAACTCTACCAAAGGCAAACAGGAGTTCCAACAACTGGCAGACTACCTGTGCCCTTCAGAAGAAGCTGGCCATTGGAACCAAGCCATGATGGACTTCGGCGCCCTGCAATGTACGCCCAAGAATGCCCATTGCGGCAATTGCCCCTTTCTTGAAGTGTGCCAAGCACGCCTTTCTGCCGACATAGCTACGCTACCCGTCAAGGATGTAAGAATAAAACACCGCGACCGACACTTCACCTATTATTATATTACGCGCGGGGATGATGTACTCTTCCACCAACGCACCGACAACGATATATGGCATTCGCTATGGGAGCCCGTACTAATAGAAGATGCCACTAACGAAGCCATAGAAGCTATACCAGAAATAAAGCACGAACTTACCCATCAGACCATCTACGCACGCATGGTTCACATCGATACCACCCTTATTAGCGACAACGAACCCCTACCCTATGGTCTGCCCCCAGTAAGTAGCCTGCTGGAACAATATCATTGGACTTCGGTCGCCGAGAGGGAGAGCTACGCCCAACCACGGCTGGTAGAAAAACTCATGGCCACCATGCCCCGTTTCTACACCGAAAGACACAAATAAACAGGGACACTCTAAAAAATACCCCAAAAAGGCATAAGTTTTACAGATATTGTTACTATCTTTGCCAAATACGGTTAACAATAAACCGCCTACCTCCCTGCCCCTGAAAGGGAAATGTACACCCTAAACATTATGACCAAATAGAAAAACCTATAAACATCATGAAAGAAAACCATTACAAAGAAGAAGCCGCACGCTGTATATTGTGCGAAAACGCACCCTGTAGCGCTGCATGCAAACACGGCGACCCAGCAAGAATGTTGCGCGCCATACGTTTTGACAACAGCATGAACGCTGGCAAGTGGATAGCCGACTGTACCGATGATGAACTGGCGGCAGCCGAATGTGCCTGCATACACTACGACCATCCCATAAGGATACGCGAAATAGCTGCTTGTCTGCCCGAAAGCCACAAGGCCAAAACCAAACCGAGTCTGGCCATAGAGTTCTGCGGCATGAAATGCGAAAATCCCTTTTTCCTGGCCTCATCAGCTATCTGTACCAACTACGAAATGGTGGCCCGTGCCTTCAAGGCCGGTTGGGGCGGAGTATTCTACAAGACAATCTGTCTGGAAGACATACACGAAGTATCGCCAAGGTTCGACTCGGTATGCGAGCAAGGCGAAAGTGGACGCTTCTACGGTTTCCGCAACATGGAGCAGCTAAGCGAAAATCCTGCCGAAGTAGACTTTGACATACTGAAACGACTTAAGCAAGACTTCCCCACAAAGATAGTTGTGGCCAGCATTATGGGGCAGACGCTACAAGACTGGGCCCGGTTGGCCCATATGGCCGAAGATGCCGGACTTGACGCCGTTGAGTTAAACTTCTCGTGCCCACAGATGGGGCTCGAAGGCATGGGCAGCGATGTAGGTCAGAACCTGGAGCTGGTAATGCATTACACATCGTATGTAAAACACAGAGTCAACATACCTGTTATCACTAAGATGACGCCCAATATTACGCACATCAGCGCACCGGCCATAGCCTCGGCCCTGTCTGGCGCCGATGCTATATCGGCCATCAACACCATCAAGAGCGTTACCATGTCAGACTCGTCTATGGTATCTCACCAACGTACCATATCGGGCTATTCTGGTCGCGCTGTAAAGCCCATAGCCCTACGCTACATACTGGAAATGGCCCAAAACCCCATACTCGAGTACACCCCACTAAGCGGTATCGGCGGCATAGAAACCTGGCGCGATGCCCTTGAATTCCTCCAGCTGGGATGCACCAACGTACAGGTATGCACGGCAGTAATGCAATACGGATTCCGCATAATCGACGACTTGATAGAAGGCATGCAAACCTATTTGGAACAGCGCGGGCTCGACTGTCTTGATAGCGTTATAGGCGAAGAACTACCTAACTTTGTTCTGCCGTCGGTAATGGACCGCAACACTATAGTGTACCCACATATAGACAAAGACAAGTGTATAGCGTGCGGCCGATGCCATATCTCGTGCGAAGACGGCGGCCATCAGGCCATTGTAATTGGCGACGACCGCAAGCCACGCATAAACGGAGCCAAGTGTGCTGGTTGCCTGTTGTGTATGCACGTATGCCCCAACGATGCCATAACCCTATCAAAGCGGGTAAAGAAGCGCCAAGAAGCATAAAACGCGATATATACCCCAACTGCGTTACCCTACATATTACAGGCGATACGCAGCCAGTATTACCCTATTGCCCGAAGCCTTGAACAACATGGCTTCGGGCTTTTTCTCACAACATAAGCAACGATTTACACAATAGTTTCAAATTGTAAGCAGCCTTCAAAGTGTGTTTGGAATATTTAACAAATGACCTATTTAAATGGTTAACAAATGTTATAGAATTGCCCATTTTCGACTCATTTTTTGCGATAAAAAGTGCGAAAGTTTTGGCCAAAAATAGCCCATTTTCGGGTTATTTCTGAGTTATCAACAGAGATGTATGGAGCCTAAAACTCTAATTTTTGACCGCAAAATGCGAATATTTGGCAAATTTAACGGCTTTTAACATAACTCTCGCTATAAATCTTGACAAACAAACTATAATTTTTGAGAACCTAAAGACCATCATTAGCGGCGTA
>CAVHVH010000128.1:0-6720 GCA_963639385.1 Oscillospiraceae bacterium | reverse complement strand
TAGGTGAAACCTACGACTACAACACCACCAAGGTATGGGCCAGCTCGTTCAATGGCAAGGACAACCTTAAGAAGGTAAAGTTCAAGGCTATCACTAAGTCGGGCCGCCGTCCAAGTATGGCATTCAATATTGAGTTAGGCGATTCGGCTTTTGCCAACTGTAAGAACCTAAGTGCTTTCGAGGTAGCTCTGTACTCAGACCAAGATAAAGACCACGTAGAGGTATTGCACCCCAAGGATATGCCTTTGGGCGAAGGCGTGTTTGCCAACTGTCCTAACCTTAAAATATATGTAGACCCCTCGGTACTTACCGAATTCGTCAACGACATACAGTATGGATGGGGCGAATACAAAAATATCATCTCGTCTACTACTTCGGCCTGGAGTACATATACCGAGAATGGTGTAAAATACGGTCATGTGGTTTCTACTGATGGCAAGACCCGCTATACCAGCAAGAACAAGACCGAGATGGAAGAGTATGTGGCACCATGGGTAGGTCAGTTTGGTAGCTTCACGGCAGCCAATATTCTCTGTCCTGACTATGATGGTACTATATACTACATGATAGCCACTGGAGTAGATCCTACCAATAGCGATATTAAGGAAGGTACACTGAAGATATACAACGATATAGGTAATACCTACGACTACAAGACCATAGCCCTTTCGGGTACTGGTTTCCGCGGTAATACGCAGATACAGTCTATTGTATTCGAAGACTGTGCCGGTTCGTCAGGTAATGCCAATGTTGGTCTTTCGCTGGTTATCCCCGATGGCGCTTTTGCAGGATGCTCTAACCTGAAAGAGCTCAATATGTACCAGTATATAACCAAGGGTACAAACCACTACGAGGCCATCAAGCCCTCGCAGATATTTATAGGTAAAGATGTGTTCAATGGCGTTCACCACGACTTCCGTATCAAGGTAATCCCTGGACTCTACGAAGACTTTATTAAAGACCCCAACTGGAGTCAGTACAAAGACTATATTACCGCCTCTGAATATGTGCCTACCGGTAAGAGCGACTTTAAGAAAAAAGGTGTAACCTACGCCTATGCAACGAATACGCTGAATACCGTAAGTACAAAGGAAACTACAGAGATACAGACCTCTATTTGGAACCTGCCTATCATTATAGCCGAGACGGTAATGGTGGCTACAGACATTGCATCGATAGTTGATATTTTCCAGGCAAATGCTGCCAAAACGGCAGCACAAAAAGCCGTGCAGGAAGTTATAACGAAACAGAATGATTTAATTAATACTTTCAATGGTTTATCAAAGGTGATGTTTGCTGATAACCCTGCACTCGAATTCTTACAAAAGACGTATGACGGATTGGTAAGTTCGTTTAAAATTGTTGCTACCAATTCGCGCCAATGGGTAACATCAGCACAATATAGTGCACAGCTATTAGCTGCGAAAGTAGCTGCGAAAGAAGCCGCCACAAAAGTCTGGATACAAGCAAATATTGCAATGTCAAATGCTTTCTGGACTGGTCAACTTGCTATTGGAAGTAATGAATTAGCCCAAAAAATTGCCGGAAGCCGCCCCTTGTCAAATGGTATGGCATATCTTGGCAACCGTGCAGAAAAATTGTTCAACAAGGCACCGTCGTGGTATATCAATCAGGCCAACTGGGTAACCGAGCGTGTACGTACCAATGTACCCCAGATGTATGTTAAAGAAGTAGAAGACCAGGAGACTATTAATATATATGTGAACCCAGGTTCTTCTAATACTGCAGGTTCTGTCGTCTCATACCCATATCAGACTGTGGAGATAGGCCGCACGGCATTCCACGATAAGAATAAGATCAAAGAAGTCAAGTTTATCGATGCCGACGGTATTAACGTTCCTATAGACCCTATGGTGATGGTATTGCCAGACTCGTGCTTCTACACCTGTAACGGGCTGCAGACCCTTGACCTGGTATTGTATAGTGCTGGTTCGAACATTTCCAGCAATATGAACCGCTATAAGTCACTTACGCCCGATAACTTTATCCTTGCAGGTGATATCTTTGCAGGTTGCGATCTTTCAAAAATACACATCCGTGTAGGCAAAGATGTACTGCAAGACTTCCTTGACGATGACTTCTGGGGCAAGTACAAAAACATGTATACGGCCGTAGATGTAGAAGAGAAAGAAGACCACAAAGAGTGGAGCTGCCGTTACACCTACACCTACGATCAGAACACTATGCCTAAGGTTACCACCACATCGTCTAACGAAACGATATACCATGTGGATATCTTCGGTGCCGATGACAGTTCGCTGAAATCCAATAATGGTCTGGCCGCCCTTATCAACGACTATGGACTGGTGTACAACTACAAACTGGACAATGTAAAGGCAGGTGCATTCAAGGGTAACCAAAATCTGAAGATACTCGACGTTACCGACTCGCACTCGTTTACCGGTGATGTGTATACCGATTTCCAGGTAACTTTAGGTGACTCGGCCTTTGCCCGTTGCCCCAACTTCGAAGACTTTAACTTGATATACCAGGTTACCGACGGTACTAACACACTGAAATCCCTTTCACCCTCACAGGTGGTATTGGGCAAAGGTGTATTCGATTACTGTCCTAAGCTGCGTATCAAGATATGTATGGATCAAGAAGACGCCTTTATGCAAGACTTGTCATGGATGAATTATGCCGACAAGATAATGCCTTGCTTGTTTGACCCAGCAGACTACCGCGTTCGCGATGTGCTTAAAAACAAATATCTTTTCTACACAGACCTTAACAAGAGTCAGAATGCCAATACATGGAAGTATATAGACGCATCGCGCGCCAACCCAGAAGATCTGAAGACCATCTTCCAGAATGGTATCTTCCGCCAGTTCGATGAGTTCCGTGCTTTCCAGGTATGCGGTCTCAAAAATGTGTATGATGAGATGTTCAAAAAATGTATTTTCCTGCAGAGCATTACCTTGCCAGACTCTATAGAATCTATAGGCAGCAATGCATTTGCTGAGTGTACATCTCTTCCCAAACTCACTATACCCGCCACGGTAACTAGTATAGGCGAGAATGCCTTTACCGGCAGTGCCATCAAGGAATTCATCGTGGAAAATCCCAAACCGGCCGACATAGATGCTGGCAAGGCTTTTGCAGGATTGCTCAACGAGAAAGACTATATAATATATGTACCTGATAGTGTAGTGACTCTCTACCGCGAAAAATGGTCGGCTGTGGCCAGTCATATCAATTCTATCAACTCGCGCCGAGGCCTTAAGGTTGTCAACCTTACCAAGGCTGGAACGCTGGCCGACGCGCTGGGACTCGAAATAACCACTACCAGTACCTCTACAATTCATTATGTAAAAGGTATCATGGCCCAATACGACTCGCTGCGTGTAAGCGGTCCGCTCAATGGCGAAGACATCCTTATACTGCGCGCCCTCGGTGGTCGTAACGTGCTGAATGAGCGCAATTATATGGGTCGTCTGCGTTATCTTGACTTGTACGACGCCGATCTGAAAGAAAGCGATTTCTGCTACAATACCGGTTCGTCAAGTAATCCGGATGCTATTGAGCCATTCGGTTATATAGGAAAAGACAACCAGATAGGCAGCGATATGTTTAGCGGTATGACCCACTTGGAAACACTCATTTTGCCAAAGAGTGCTACCGAGATTAAGTTTGCGGCTATTGACAACTGTCCTAATCTGAATACCGTTGTTGTGGGCGACGATATGACTACGGTAGCAAACAATGTTGCCATGAACTGCCCCAATATGAAATATCTGGTAATGTTGCCCGAAAAGGTACCTACTACAGACTATACATCGTGGGCATTCCATGCCACTGGTACTACCAACAACAAGAATATGACAGGAGGTATAGTACTGAGCGACTACACGCGCCTGTCTATGATAGTACCTCCGGTTACAGGTAGCGAATACTTCAAGAGTACTGAATATACCTCTTATACGGCTGACTCTATAAGCGCTCTGTTCCAAGACGAAGAAGTGTTCAAGGCTATGAAGAAAGCGCATATCTTCTCGCCCAACGACCTTGTCAGTACTTTCAGAATTAATGGTATAGTTAATAACAATACCAATATCAAGAATTTCAATGAACTGCTGATTACCGCTGTCGATGTTTTGGACCGAGGCTCGCTTACAGGTATGCAGAATATGGAAGAAGTAACGATGCCCGCATTGCTTACCGATATTAAGGAAGGCGCCTTTGAGGACTGCAAATCATTGAAGAAAATAATTGTATTTAATCAGGAATGTCCTACACTGGCCAAGGGAGTCTTTGACGACCTGCCCAAAGACTTTGTGATAACAGTATTACAGGGTTATGAGGAGCAGTACCGTAAGGCATGGGCAGAGTATGCCGACCATATCCAGGGCTACCGCCCAGAGATGAACATACGCGAGATAACGCTCAAGGAGATGAATACCTTGGCCGACTCGCTGGGACTGAAGGTGTGGATGAACGGCTCGACCGTAAGTGGCATTACGGGCCAAATGTCTAATATTACCGCCCTGAAGGTAAATGGCCCGATAGGTAGTAAAGACCTTGCCGTAATACGTATGTTGGCCGGACGTGAACCAAGCAATGGATCTCTATCGTATTCTACCAATCTTACGTATCTTAACCTCTACGATGCTCAGATATGTAAGGATGATATCAAGTACGGTTTTATAGGTGACTTTAGCCAAAGTATTGAGACCTCTAACGAAGTGCCTAAGTGGTTCCTGTACGAGTGCTACCATCCGCAAACGTTAGTATTGCCCAAGACCGCCACAAAGATTAACAGTTATGCTTGTTATGATATGTATTCGCTCAAGAGTGTAGCCATAGGTGACAAGACAACTGAGATTGATGACGATTCGTTTGGCGAGTGCGATGCCTTGAAGACTATGATCTTCCTCTGCGACAAGAAACCCGAGTTGGATGGAGACGCCTTTACAGACCCCATTATGTACTACAACGATGTGCATAAAGTAGATAATATGTACGTGCGCAAGGATATCATTAACGACTACACCACCGACACTGAATACACGCAACATGCCAACCACATTACCAGTGTATTCTCTAACGATGACCTGTTCCGTGCTTATGGTTCCAAGGGTATAGGTTGTGAAGACGACTTGGCATCAATCAGTGCCATTACGGGCTGGTTTACCTGGTACGACAATATTACCGACCTAAGTTCGCTGAGACGCTCTAACATCACTACCTTCAACCCGAGTGATGTAGAGAACCTATCTTCACTACAGCACGTAAGTCTGCCATCAACGGTAAAGACTATCGGTAATAATACCTTTGCCAATAACAAGCAACTTTCGTGGGTAGACTTGAGCGAGTGCGATGGTCTTGCTTCAAGTATCAATAACTTGGGTATTGCAGCCGAAGCTCTCCTTTATGCACCGTCTACGGCCAGCGCACAGAACGCACCGAAGTATGTAAAGGGTCGCCGTGCAGTAGAAGCCGCAACAACAGACCGCAGCGTAGTCAACACGGTATACACTGTTGACGGCAAGCTGGTGTGCGACGAGTACCATATGCCTACCACACGCGACTATGATGTACCTAAGGCATTTACTGCCAATAAGATAGTGATAGACCGCGAGTTTACCCCGCAGACATATACTACTCTGGCATTGCCGTTCAGTCTGTCAAAGGCTCCGGCCGGCTTCAAGTTCTTCAAACTCGACGAGGGTAAAAACTTCAATATGGGTCTGAAGAGAGCCTATACTACCAATGCTTTCTTGCCCTACGTAGTATGGACTGAGAAAGACCAAATGGTTATAGACGCTGAAACGGTAGTAAACGAAACCCAGCCTATCAAGTCGGTAAACAACGAAGGTTACACCATGTGGGGAGCGTTGAGCAGTGTTACCAATAGCAATGCCACAGGTATGAAGTCACTTGTCTTTGACAGTAGCAAGAACCTGTGGAACCTTGTACCTGCTGACGAGACCACAACCATTGCTCCCTTTACCGCCTATGCACAGGTTCGTAACCAAACAGCTTCTAACACCGATGTTCCCAATGTATTCCTCGACCCGCAGTACTTCTATCACACTGGCGAGGCCAAGCACATGCTCGACAGCGAAGATGGCAAGACATATACTGCTGATGAGATGACCCTTCCCGACGGACAGGCCTTCTCAGTAGACGAGGGAGTTACGGGCTTCACTGCCGATAAGGCTACTTATACCCGCGAGATGACCACCACATGGGGTACGCTCTGTCTGCCCTATGCTTACGAGGCTGAAGAAAACGCTACCTGCGAGTTCTACCAGGCCTCTGTAAACAACGGCACTTCGCTTGTATTGACCAAGCTTACGGGTACCGTAGCAGCCGGAACACCAGTAATGGTACGTCGCCGTTATAGCGATAAGCCTATCACCGTTACCGCCAGCACCGATGTACCTGTATGTACCGAGCCTACTGGCGCCAACATGATGGTAGGAACATTCGGCAATACTACCGTGCCTAAGGATGCTTATATCATCAACAACGACAAGTTCTGGTTGGTAAGCAGCGTAAGTAAGGACAAGGATGTAACTGCCACTCCTTACCGCGGCTACGTAACCACCACTGGTAGCAAGGCTTCAGTACTGGGTATAGCTATCGATGGCGACACTACCGGCATTGATACCGTTGACGGTGTAGACATACTCAACGATGCCAACACCCAATACTACGATGCAGAGGGCCGCCGTACCAATGGCTTACAGAAGG
>CAVHVH010000127.1:0-6725 GCA_963639385.1 Oscillospiraceae bacterium | reverse complement strand
GCTTCGGCTACTCTTAATGGTACTGCCGTAACGGTAAGCTCGTCAAAGAAAGGACTTACAGGATTGGTTATATCCGATGCCGATGGTAACTACAAGCGTATTGTGGTCAAATCTATGTACTTCCAGCTGATAGTAGATAGTGAAAATGTAAACATAGGTATGAAACTTGGTCATACCGATGGATATGCCACTATAAAGATGCTTGGCGGAAATGGTACATATACTGTAAAGATGGCCGATGAATCTGTGGCAAAGGTATACTCGGTTACCGATGAGGCTATTGTGCTGCAAGGTGTGGCTACCGGACAGACTACCTGTACTATTACCGATATTATGGGTCTACAGAAAGTAATCAACGTAACGGTAGAAACCACTACGGTACCCTTCACTGATGCCGAGAAAGAGGAAATAATCGCTATAACAAGCAATAAGTTCAATTGGAATGGACAAAGCGGCTATAACTGGGGTACATACTCATGCACTACCGACAGCGAAGGCAATACCAAGGCTATGTGGGATTACTATGGTTACTATCAGATGAGCTGTACTTGGACAGGCGATGCTACTGTAGGCAAGAAGGGCACAGGTAAGTTCCTGTATAATATGACCTGGGGCGGTAGCGGTACTACCTATGATGTAGAAGTTGAGATTATCAAGAACGATGGCTCTCGTGTTTGGGGTATTTGCTCTTGTGTAAAGGATGACTACCTCTATACAGGTTACTTTACCGTAGCGCTCTAAGCAGGAAAGTAAAGATTCAACTAATGAATCTCTATTAAGTTAGATTTTTTTACTCTATTTAGAATGGGCCGGGCTGTGAAGCCTGGCCTATTCGTTTTTTATACGCCAGCCAGAATGTTTCGCAGCAATATGCCATAGTATATAGGGATATGGTGGTGCGGTGACTTTTGGCTTTTTTAATGCCGATTGTTTCTTTACATGCCATCTTTTTCCTAATTTTGCACAAATTCAACAGTGGTAGTTTACAGAACCACCCTTATACTTATTATAATATATGTTGTCACGGCTTAAACAACTCCGCTTGGAGCGTTCGACATTTGCACCGTTTATGGCTTTGTCGTTCAATATTGTGCTGGTATACCTTTGTTATACTATAGCGCGTGTAGAATATCTGTTGGAGAATTATAGCTACTTTGCTCCAAGTGTAGCCGAGGGGCATCTTCCCCGTCTGTTATGGGGTGGTGTAGTGTTCGATACGCCGGGTATTATGTATACCAATGCCCTTTATATACTGCTTATTATGTTGCCACTGCACTGGAAGGAGACAGCTCTTTGGCAGCGCCTGTGCAAGTGGGTATTTGTTGTAATTAATTCCTTGGCCATAGTGGTTAATTTGGCCGATTCGGTATACTTTCGTTATACACTAAGACGCACGTCTACCAGCGTGTTCGCCGAATTTGGAGGCGAAGATAATGTGTGCTCCATTTTGGGTGTAGAATTGTTGCGTCATTGGTATCTTGTGCTACTTGGTTGCCTAATGATTTATGGGTTGTGGCGTTGCTATTTTACGCCTTGTATTGATAGGCATAGTGTTAATAAGTTGCGTTATTATGTGGTAATGGTGCTCACATTTGTCTTTGCCGGAGTGCTCTGTGTGAGTGGTATTCGCGGTGGACTGCTTAACCACTGGTATAACTATATTATAGCTCTCTATACCGGCTATATAGCCGTAAGGGCATGGCGTTCGGGTCGTAGTACATGGGGGCGAATTGCAGCCATAGTTACCCTGGTGCTGTTGGTTGCTGCTCCTGTTGGCGGATGGCGCCACCGCGATATACGTCCGGTGGCTTTGGGCAATGCCAACGAGTATACTTATCGCCCTACCGAGGTGGCGCTGGTCCTCAATACTCCATTCTCCATTATACGTACTTATGGCAAGGCGGTGTTTACAGACCCCGGTTATTATACAGATAAGCACCAACTGGATACTATATATTCGCCCTTGCATATGCCTGACCATAAGGGTATGAAGCATCGTAAGAATGTAGTGGTTATTATTATAGAAAGCTTCGGTCGCGAATATATAGGCTCGCTGGCACGCACAGCTCTTGGCGATGGTTACAAGGGGTATACCCCTTTTGTAGATTCGCTGGTGCAACACAGTGCTACTTTCCGTTACTCTTATTGTAACGGACGAAAAAGCATAGATGGTATGCCTTCTATTCTCTCAAGCGTGCCTATGTTTATAAAGCCCTATATTCTTACCCCGCAGTCGCTCAATCGCTTGAGTGGTCTGGCAGGATATTTGGGCAAGAAGGGCTATTATTCGGCTTTCTTCCATGGCGCCCGTACAGGAAGCATGGGCTTTAATGGCTTTAGTAATGCTACTGGGTTTAAGGGATATTTCGGTCGCGAGGACTTTAATAAGGACAAGCGCTATGGTGGCGATAGTGATTTCGATGGATACTGGGCCATTTGGGACGAACCGTTCTTGCAGTATTATTCTACCAAGATGACCGAGTTCAAAGAGCCTTTTGTTACGGCTGTATTCACGGCGTCGAGCCATCATCCGTACCAAATTCCCGATAAATACAAAGAGAAATATCCCGAGGAGGGTATAGTGATACACAAGTGTATACGCTATACCGATAATGCCTTGCGCCGCTTCTTCGATACATCGCGTAAGCAACCATGGTTCAAAAATACCATTTTTGTAATCACTTCTGATCATACTAATTTGAGCGATCATGCAGAATTCTCATCGGATATAGGTGGCTTCTGTTCGCCCATAATTATCTACGACCCGTCTGGCGAAATACAACCGGGAATGCGCAATGCTATAGCTCAGCAGATAGATATTATGCCCACTATATTGGGACATTTGGGTTACGACGAACCTTATGTGGGCTTTGGTATCGACTTGTTTAATACTCCTGCCAGTGAGACCTGGGCCATTAATTATCTTAATGGGGTATACCAATATTGCAAGTACGGATATGTAATGCAGTTCGATGGGCAACGCGTAATTGGTATGTACCGTATTGACGATTATCTGATGCGAACCAACGAAGTGGGCCATGTGCCGGTGCAAGATAAAATGGAGCGAGAGTGCCGTGCCATTATCCAGTCGTACATGGATAGAATGATAGCCGACCGTCTTACTCCATAATAGTCGTAACTCCCCCAATAAAAATGAATTTGGTTGTGGTAATTCCTAAAACCAGCAATAAAATAAAAAACAAAGCTTAGCCAATGCTATTTGTAAGAGACAAGGGTCGAATGTGCAACAACATTTTGCAGTACGGCCACGTATATGCCTGGGCTCGCGAACATGGACGCCATTCGGTGTCTATGCGATTTGCCTATAAGTACCCGTATTTCTACATTCGTCATACTGCATTCCATAATCCGGTGGTATATGTGTTGGCTAAGTTTGCTGCCAAACTGGGTTTGCTTCCCGTAGCTTCTTTTAATAATAACGCTGGCAATCCCGAGGCTCAGCAGCTTATGGATAATCATAAGTGGTTGGTGGTAGAAGGATGGGAGGTAAGGTATTACGACCTTTTCTTAAAATACAAGCGCGATATTTTACGACTCTTTGCCTTTGATAGGGCGATAGAAGATCATGTTTCTGCTGTTATGGACTCGATGGTTGATGATGGTAGCGTAGTGTTGGGTGTGCATATCCGTCGTGGCGATTACCGCACATGGCAGAATGGGCGCTATTTCTTTGCCGATGATGTGTATATAGACTATATTCGCCGTTTTGCCGATACTCATGGTGGCAAAGTGCGTGTATTTGTGTGTGGTAACGACCCTACGCTTGATAGCCAGCTATATGCAGATAGACTCCAGGGTATAGACGTATCGTTCCCTGACGGCAATCCTGGCCAGGATCTGTGCTTGCTATCACATTGTGATTATCTGATAGGACCTCCCAGCACATTCTCGCTTGTGGCATCTATGTACCATGATGTTCCTTTGTGTTGGATGAAAGCCCCTTTGGCCGCCAATGGCCAAATAGAGTTTGATGTGTTTGACAATTTGTTCAAACATATTATCTGATACATTACAATGTAGACATTATCTGTTAGCGATAACTCTCAGTGTGCCCATTCTCCGTAGCCTGGTGGAAAATAAAATGTTGAATTTTCTCTATAAATACTTTTGTTATATTTATTTTATTGAGAACAAACAGATTTCTCAATAAAAATTCTTTAGTTACGTTCAATCCCTTTATATTTGTAGGCAAATTACTTGCAATCAGGTTATTATAAAAACTTATTTTTTACGAGATATTATGAATAAGAGAAAATTATATGATATAGTTGGTAGCATACTTTTTGCTTTTTTTTGTATGATCCTGCTTATCGCCAATATAGGAAATATTTTTAATAAATCTAAAAATAACAGGCTAGAAGCCGAGAAATTTATAAGTAAAATTAATAGTGTCGCACCATATCAAGTAGGTGCAGAAAGGTGGTTTATAGGTGCACAACTTATAGAAGATACGTTGGTCTACAAATATGAACTTAGATGTAACGAAGAAACAGAAAAATTTTATTTAGTACATAAAAATGATATAAGAAATCTTTCCTTGTTAACCTTTAAGTTGATGGAGAAGCAAAATAATAAATATGCTTCAAGTATGGCAAATATATTAAAGAACAATCATCTTGTACTTAAATATTTTACAGTACTGCCATCCTTAACAAATATCTCTTATATTTACACGGCTGATGAAATTGAAAAAATGGCAATGGATACTTCTATGAAAGGCGAAGATGTAGTTATGTTATATATAAATATGTTCAGATCATACTCTCTCCCTTTTGTAATGACAGAAAGTGGAGAACCTATTGAAGGGCAACCTATAGAATTGGGGGATAATATGAAGCCTAGCCCATCAAAATATTTAATTCTCAATAAAATAAAATTAAAAGAAAATACTGTTGTCTTTTATTATAGTACACCAGAAATAAAATATCCGCTTTCTTTTATACGAAATAAATGTGATACAGAAGAAAATAAAAAGCATTTGCTTGACATTTTTTTCAAAGATCCATATTTTAAGGAACTTATCAATTATTTTGTTATGGCAAAATGTAATATAAAACTTAAATATAAGGGTGTTAAGTCTTTACAAACGGTGGATATCGATTTTCCATATCAACTCCTAGTAAATTACTCTTATATACCAAAAGATTTGTTAGACGAAATATAATTAACTTTGAACTATGTATGAATACTATGTGTTAAGTAATTTCTCATTTGGGGAAATAATCCTATTTACTATATGCGGTATAATTCCGTTTTGTGCAATTGTTAATTATCTTGGAAGTAGAGATGCTTGTACTGAAAACTCCTCAAAAAGTTTTTTTAGGAAGATAATACCTTGGGGGGTATTATGTGTTTTTTTGAGTGAGGTGGTGCTATTAATTTATAGGCTTATTTATTACCCTTGGGAAACAGATCCATCAATAACCAAAGGAATGCGGTATGAGCCTGAGCACATTTTATTATGGGGTTGGGCAAATGACAATCAGATGCCCATATTGTATTCTTTGTCAGGAGTGATCCTTTGGGCTTTTTGGACAATATATGCATTTAGATATAAACCATCAGCCACATCATTGTGGAAAAAAGCATGTAAAATGATAGCCTATATCATAATCTCTATATCCATTCTTGGGTTCAATATACATTATGCAACAGATTTTTTTTGGTGGGCTATTATCCTTGTTGTTGTGATAGTATTACTAAAAATTTCATCTGCCAAGAAGGTGCATCAAGAAGATAACCAAGAGATAATTCATATCGACATGCAAGTTTGTACTAAAAAAAAAGAAAAAAAAGACATTGAAAGTCTTGAATATAATAAGAGTCCTATATCAATGGACTATAATGAGCAACATAACAACGAGGCCGATGTCTATGAAATTACTAAAGACGTTATTAATACGTCTTGCGAGGGCAAAGAGGCGAAAAAAGTTAATGTGGAAAAAAATATTATGATTTTGTCTTCCACTGATGTTTCTAAAATGGCAAATGAGATAAACAATGTGCAAGAAAAGGAAATCTCAAATGATAATTTGATATTTTGTAAATATTGTGGAAAGAGAATAGAAGCTGATTCGCTTTTTTGTAAATATTGTGGTAGAAAATTATAGAAAAATATGGAAAGTAGTAAATTGCCTTTATGGCGCAGAATTTTGATTGGTCTTTTGTTGGTGGTAGAACTTGCTTCTATAGTTACACTTGGCTGTATAAACAATATTATTGACTATAAACTGGAGTCCGTAACCGATGATGTCTATAAATATGTAGACGACCATTTAAGCCTAAGCGCATTGTCTGAAGAAGAATATAATGAATTTATAAATAACAATAGGGAATTAATTGCAAAACACGAATATTCCCCTATTTATATTAATAATTTATATGATAACAAATTATATATAAAAGAGTTTGGAGAAAAGGCTTTTGATGAATCTGTTTATAAATATGGTGATGATGCTCATTATTACAGACATGCACAACTGAGGAAAAGAGCATACGACCAACTTTATCCTATATGGGAAAAAGAATATTGCAAATACAGAGAAATATCTCAAGAAGAAAGTCATGAGCGTGGGAAAGCCTACATAATATTATACTCAATCATGCTCATTTGTGGATTGGGTATTTATTTGTCATCTTATAGAAAAATAGGCCGTAATAATCGTCAAGCGTATCGCTTGGCTATATATTGTATGGCATGCGAG
>CAVHVH010000126.1:0-6820 GCA_963639385.1 Oscillospiraceae bacterium | reverse complement strand
TGCCGGTAGCTTGTGACGGCTCTATCAAAATGGCAAAGCATTCTCCGTTTATCTTTCCATGTACGGAAATAATGTAACAGAAGAGAAGTGAAATTGTAAAAATCTTTTTCATAAAAGGATAGAACTTGGTGATTTTGTGTAGGCAAATGTACTAATAAAATCGGAAAGAAATAGCTTAACCGATTGTTTTTTGAGATTTTATGCTTCTTTTCACCACGGGTGAAAAGTTCGTTACTCTTTCGTTCGCACTCCGTTAGTGTGCCATTAAGCAGACGTTACTCTGCCATTAACGTATCGCTACAGGCAGTTGCGTAGTATACGTTGTGTGTTATGGTTACGATATCCCCCCAAAACAAAGATGAGGCTATGCTTTTGGGCACAGTCTCATCATGTTATATTAAGGAAAAAGTCCTAAAGAAATTACACTATATTACAAAGCGCAGGAGTTGTTCTTTACGAAATCGATAACCTCGCTCAGATAGCCGTAGGCAACGCATACGTGTGTATCGGCAGCACCGTAATAAACCATAAGTTTGTCGCCCTCTGTAAGAGCAGCGCATGGGAATACTACGTTTTGTACATCACCGGTAAGTTCGTATATCTCTGCAGGAGCAAGAAGATATGGTTGACTTCTATAGAGAACCTTTGACGGATCTTCCAGATCAAGAAGGGCTGCTCCCATAGAGTAGCGGTAGCCGTTGCAAGTCTTTATTACACCATGATAAATCATTAGCCATCCTTCGTTGGTCTTAATAGGAATTGGACCGGCTCCAATTTTTAGACATTGCCATGCACTTACGTCAAAGGGAGTGGGACCCATAATATAACGATGGCATCCCCAAAACTTCATGTCGGGCGAATAGCTTACATATATGTCGCCGAAAGGAGTATGGCCGCTGTCGCTGGGACGACTCAGAAGGGCATACATGCCATTGATTTTTTCGGGGAAGAGAACGCCGTTGCGGTTGAATGGCAGAAACGCATTCTCGCACTGATAGAATTTCTTGAAGTCGAAAGTATAACCAATGCCTATTGTAGGCTGACCCTTATAACCATTACACCATGTAATCCAATAACGGTCTTCAATCCATGTAACACGAGGGTCGTATTTATATGTACTTTCTATCATCTCGGTGTTACCAGCTTCGAAGACAATAGGTTCGTGCTCGATTTCCCAGTTGATACCGTCTTTGCTGAAACCTGCAAAGATATTCATCTGTACAGCACGGTTGTCACAACGGAATACTCCGGCATAGCCTTCGCCAAAAGGTACTACGGCGCTATTGAAAATACTGTTAGAAGAAGGAATACTGTAACGGTCAATAATGGGATTTTTAGGGTCGCGCCACATTACTTCGCTACATCCTTCAGGACGCTCTACCCATGGCATTTTGGGCTGAGCCTTGCCATCATTAATAAGTTTATCCATAATCGTAATAATTTTTTATATATTAGTCTTGTTTTTTGTCGGGATAGGTAAATGGTACAAACCATGTTATCAGCAGGGCTGGAATAACGCAGAAAAGTACCAAAATAAAGAAATTGCGGTAACCTAAACGGTCGGCTATGGCACCACTCATCATTCCGGGAAGCATCACGCCCAGGTTCATGATACCCGAGGCAAAAGCGTAGTGCGACATTTGGTGCTTTCCGGGTGCTATCTGTTGCATCATAAAAAGGGTAAGACCCACAAAGCCAAATCCGTAACCGAAATATTCTACTACGATGGCGCTGCCTATGAGCAGTAAGTCTTGTGGCTGATAGATGGCCAGTAGTGTATAGGCTACAAAGGGTAAGTTGAATACTAAAGCAAGTGAGAATAAACTCTTCTGTAGGCCCTTATGGGCAATATAGTAACCTGCTAGGATTGAACCTATAACAAAGGCAGCAGCACCGCAAGTTCCGTAGAGCAGACCTATGGCTTTCTCGTCGAGCCCAAGTCCCTGATGGGCTCGCGAAGCCTTGAGGAATAGCGGTACTATTTTCATTACAAATCCCTCAGCAAAGCGGTAGAGTATAATGAAGGCTATGTAGTACAGAATGTGTTTCTTTGTAAAGAAATCGGCTATCACGTCATAGAGTTCCTTCAGCGTTTCTTTCAATGTCTTTTGTTCGTTGCTTTCAGCCTTGTCAACTGGCAGAATCATATAATGGTATATGCCAATTACGGTCATAATAATACCCAAGATAATCATAATGATGGTCCATGCTGTGGTGACTCCAACTTTGGGAATGAACAGTCCGGCGAGATATACCAGAACTCCGGTGGCAAATATCTTGGCTATATTGTAAAAAGCTCCTTGCCAGCCTATCCACCGTGCCTGTTCCTCTTTGGACAGTACGCCCATATAGGTACCGTCGGCAGCAATATCGTGGGTGGCACCGCTCATGGCTATTACAGCGAATATAGCTATGGTTACAGCGAAGAATGCAGTCAAGTGAAGCGATAAGGCCACCAACCCGAAGCATATTCCGCTAACAATCTGGGTGAGTACCACAAAGAATTTCTTAGTCTTATAAAGTTCCAACAATGGGCTCCATAGGAATTTTAGAGTCCATGGAAACATGATAAGTGAGGTCCAAAAAGCTATCTGTGTATCAGAAACGCCCATGCCTTTGTACATGAGCGAGGCTACCATGTTGAGTACTACAAAGGGCATGCCCATAGCAAAATACAGGGTTGGCACCCAGGCTATGGGGCTAACTTTGCTCTTCCCCCCTTCTGTATTCTTGTACTCGTTGTTGAAATCAGTTTTTTCGGACTCTTTGTCTAAATTGATCATAATCTTTTTAGTCAGTTTTTGGGGTGGCTTTGTAAATTGCCACCATTGGTTTTATTTTTTGCATGAATTAAGTAGGTCTGTCTTGCCATCGTTGACAAGTTTCAGAATAAGTTCGCCGAAGAGTGTGTTCTGCCAGGCAAACCAAGGACGGCTATAGTGCATAGCATCTTTTACGTCGAACGATTCGTGGATAACTCCCGTGTTGGCATCGGTATCCATGAGCATCTGCACACATTGTTTTATTTCCTGGTCGTCGTTACTGGTCATGGCGCGCATGATAAGGGTCATGGGCCAGGCCATATCATATCCTACGTGAGGACCACCAATACCTTCACCGGCCTTTCCGCTGAAGAAGTAGGGGTTGTCTTTGCTCCATACAAAGCGGCGCGTATTTTGGTATATAGGGTCGTTTGTATCAACATCGCCAAGATATGGCATGGCCAGTAGACTTGGTACGTTGGCATCGTCCATAAGCAGTTGGTTACCCATTCCGTCTACCTCGAAAGCGTATATCTTGCCATACTTGGGATGGTTGTAAACGGCGTATTTCTGCAAGGCGTCTTTTACCTCGGTGGCAAAAGACGTACATTCGGCCGCAAGACAACAGTCGTTGTTGACCTTGGACAGTACATCAGCCATCTTGTTGAGTGTGGTTACGGCCATAAAGTTTGCCGGAACAAGGAAGAGGAATGTAGTGGCATCATCTGATGGGCGGAATACCGACGCAATGAGTCCCACGGGGCGTACTGGTGCACCCAGACCTACATTGCATACGGTGTCAAGCTGGCGGTCGGTTACGCGTAGGAAACGGTAAGAGCCGGGCCCGTTCTTACGTTGCTGTTCGCGGAACGTACTGAGGATATTTTTGACTACATCTTGCCAAAGTTTTCCCTCAAAGATTGAGGCATCGCCAGTGATACGCCAGTATTCGTAAGCCAACCGCAGTGGGTAACAGAGGCTATCTATTTCGTACTTGCGTTCGTATACGCCTGGCTTCATGCCGCAGTCGTCGCTTTTCCACTTGCTCCACTCTGTCATGTCGCGCAAGAAGCCATTGGCATAGGGGTCGTACTGGATGTTCTTGAATTGGCGCAGTATTACGCCTTTTATCATTTTCTGGATATTCTTGTCTTTCTTGGCAAACTGTAGGTAAGGCCATACCTGAGCACCCGAATCGCGGCCCCACATGGCGTGGATGTCGCCTGTATAGACAAATGTGTCTGGATTGCCGTCAGCATCTTCTTCGTAATGTACGGTAGTGTCAAGTGTATTGGGAAAACAGTTTTCAAACATCCACGCCAGATAAGGTGTATCTTTCAACTTTTTCTTGACATCCTTTATGCATTGTTCTATTACCTTCGAGCGGAAGAGCCGTTCTTCTGCGGCAGGACGTTTGGATACATAGGGCGTGGCCACTGCAATGGCGTCGATATATTCTTGTCCGAACTCCTTTTGTGTGGTTGCCGATTGAGCTTGGACTGACATTGTGGTAGCAAAGGCGAACAGTCCGAGAACTGTCGCCTTTTTAAGGTTGTCTATATTCATAGCTATGTTCATGTTATGGGCGGTCCTTAACTTTTGTGCCGAACTTAGAAGGCTTGGCTCCCATAGTAAACTCGAGTGTGCCGCCTTGTATCAGGTCTGTATAGTCTATGTACGATTTGGTATATGGCTTTCCATTCCATTTTACACTCTGTACATATATGTTCTTCTTGCTGTTGTTGTGGGCTACAATGTCAAGAGTCTTGTCGTTGCCAACGCTGAGTGTAGCACGGTTGAATAGGGGTGAACCAAATATGAATTTTCCTCCTTCAGGTTCTACTTGATAGAGTCCCATGCTTGATATGATGTACCAAGCCGACATTTGGCCTACGTCTTCGTTGCCGCTCAGACCATCGTAGTCGTTCTTGTACATCTCTTGTAGAGTTTGGCGTATAAGCTTGGCGCCTTTCCATGGCTGGCCTACATAGTTATACATATATAATATGTGGTGGCTTGGCTCATTGCCGTGGGCGTATTGGCCAATAAGTCCAGAGATATCTGGTGAGGCCTCTTCTCCCAGGTCTCCGCTTACTATAAACAGACTGTCGAGTTTAGAAACAAAGCGTTTCTCGCTCTTGAAACAGCTTACCAGTCCGTGTACATCGTGGGGAACAAGCCATGCGTATTGCCATGCGTTGCCTTCGGTATAGTCGTCCTGGCGGTGTACGGCGTGGAAGGGATTGAACGGCTCGCGGAAATTGCCCTTGCTGTCTACGCCGCGCATAAATCCTGTAGCGGGGTCAAAGAGGCGGCGGTATGACTGGCTGCGGTTGTAGAAGTACTGGTAATCTTCTTCATGGCCTAACATCTTAGCCACTTTGGCCACACCGGCATCGGCCAGTGCATATTCTAATGTTTTGGCTACAGTTTCGTATGTGGGATCAAGATCGCAAGGTATATAGCCGTATTTCTTGAGTAGGTCCTGACCGCGGTCGTCCTTCATGGCCGAGTTCTTGATGGCTTCATAGGCGGCCTCTTTGTCGGGTACAAGACCTTTGAGTACATAGTCTGCCAATACAGCTATGCCTGGGTTGCCTACCATACAGTCGGTTTCGTTGCCAGAGAAATGCCAAATGGGCAGTTTCCCCTGTTCCTTGTAGATATTGATGAAGGTCTGGGCTATATCTTTAGCCTTGTCGGTATGGATGAGCGACATCAGTGGCATAGCGGCGCGGTAAGTGTCCCAAAGAGAGAATGTGGTGTAGTTGGTAAAGTTGCCGCGGTGTATCTTAAAGTCAGATCCGCGATATTCGCCGTTAACGTCAGAGAATACCGACGGAGCAGTCATAGAATGATACATAGCGGTATAGAAAATGGTGCGGTCGTTGGCATCGGCGGTTTCTATCTTTACACGGCCAAGTTCCTTGTTCCAGGCCTTGTCGGCGGCATCGGTCACTGCGTCGAAGTCCCATCCAGGTATTTCGGCTTGCATGTTGAGCATGGCATTGCCCTCGTTTACGGCAGAGATACCCACTTTTAATAAAACAGTGCGTGTATTGCCCTGAACTTCAAATACGGCAATGGTATCGTTGCCTTGTATCATTTTTACCGGAGTTGAGAATTGAGCGGCAAAATATACTTGTTGGTTCTTGGCCCAACCGGTAGACTTACGGTATCCTGTTATCAGTGTAGGACTTGCCTGGTGCATGTGGCATACTTTCATGGTATCCCATCCTATGCCTTGTTTTAAGTCTAACTTGATAAGAGCTTTGCCTGTGCCGCCGAAGGTATATCTATGCATACCTGTGCGCTGGGTTGCGGTAAGTTCTACCTTTACATCGGGATTGGTAAGTTTCAGTGCGTAATAACCTGGCCGTACAGTCTCGTTGCTGTGCGAGAATACTATAGAGTCTTGACTGGTTGTAGCCACGGGTAACAGGGCTATATCGCCCAGGTCGCCAATGCCTGTTCCGCTCATGTGAGTATGGCCGAAACCTATCAGTACATTGTCGCTATAATGATATCCTGAGCACCAGTCCCATCCCCGTGTTTTCTCGGTAGGTCCCAGCTGAACGTAGCCAAAGGGAACATTGGCGCCAAGGAATACGTGGCCGTGGCCACCGGTTCCAATATAGGGATTAACATACTGTGTGAGGTTCTGGGCATGGGCAGAGAAAGTGCCTCCGCACATTACGCATAAGGCTAAAAATGCCTTTACTGATAATTTTCTTAATATTTCCATTGTTTAAGCTAATAATTTAATACAAAGGTAGCAATTATTCGGCGAAATTTTGCTCGAGAACTATAAAAAATGACAAAACGCAATTTTCCCAACAAAGAACGAACTTTGCGGTGGTAATTTTTAGAACCACCCTATAACTATCCTTGAGTGGTTTTCCTGTGGTAGGATACTGGAAATTACAAATTGTAAGCACAGTTTTTATGCGTTTGGATTATTTAACAGATAATACAACAGAATGGTTAACGAATGTTATAAAAGTGGACTTTTTCGACCCATTTTTTGCGATAAAAATTGCGAAAGTTTTGGCCAAAAA
>CAVHVH010000125.1:0-6829 GCA_963639385.1 Oscillospiraceae bacterium | reverse complement strand
CTATTATCAGAGTACGCCGGTCGCCCGCAAATATTAAAAGGGCGGTTCTAAAAATTACCTCAGTTAAGTAAATACTTTCTAAGAAATATTATCTCAACACGCGCCCTACCCTTTCGAGTACCCGGCGCTGAGGTACTTTCAATTTTACCGTCTGGCGCACATCGCGGGCACTTGCAGCTACCTCTATATTATATTCACCCTGAGCCAGCACCCATGCATTCTCTGTCTCGTCGAAATACGACAGGTCTCTTGGGGTTATCACGAGTTCCATAGTCTGACTCTCACCAGGCTGCAGAAGGCGGGTCTTGCCAAAGGCCACCAGCTGATGACTCAGTGCCAATACAGGAGCATACACCTGCACTACCTCTTTACCAGCGCAGGTTCCCGTATTGGTAACCTTTACGGTAACAGTCCAGTTGCCGTCTGCATTTTGCGCACAAGCAACAGAGTTATAGGCAAACGAAGTATAGCTAAGACCATAGCCGAAAGGATAGGCCACCTCTCTATTAAAGGTATCGAAATAACGGTAACCCACATACATACCCTCTACATAATCTACATAATGTACATTCTTGATGGCGGGTGTACGCGGTATCTTGGGATAATTACCAATGGCTTTAGGACCATGGAAATCGTAGGGGAAATTGTCGTGGGTACTACAGTCTTCATAACGTATGGGGAAGGTCATTGTAAGTTTGCCCGATGGGCATACCTTGCCAGTAAGTACACGACACACAGCATCGCCAGCCTCCTGTCCGGGCAACCACGCCAGTACTACGGCGTCGGCTAAAGACCGCCATGAGGCCACCTCTACTACTCCCGACACATTGAGTACTACCACTACGCGCTTGCCGGCAGCATGGAATATACTACTAACATTGCCTATCAACTGTTTTTCTACATCTGACAGACGGTACTCGGTACTTTCCAAACGGTCAGCTCCCTCGCCGCAAGTACGGCCAATGGTTATTACAGCTACATCGTCGGTCTGTGCGCTGCGTGCTATCGTGGCGGTATCAACAACAATTTCGGGTATAGCCGAATAGCCCAGCGGATCGTAGGCACGGGCTGCAACTGTATCTTTAATAATGCGGCGATAAAGACTCTCCAGACTGGTATTGGTCTCCATACCCACATGGCCGAAGCCCTCGATAAGGTCTACCGTGTGCGGAGTCTTCACGTTACCCGAGCCTGTTCCTACAGCGATAAAATTGTATGACGACACGCCAAACATAGCCACCCGCTTAACAGCATTGGCCAAGGGTAGCGTGGCATTATGGTTCTCCAAGAGAATAATACCCTCTTCGGCAGCTTCACGCGACTTGGCGGCATGAGCCTTCAAATCGGGATTTTCACTGTAGGTTATTGGAGTGATACGCGTTGTACGACTTACAAATTGCAACATGCGCAAAGCGCAACTGTCAAGAGCCGCCTTGCTTAGGGTACCTGCCTTGAGAGCCGCCTTGATTTCTTGACGCTGCTGCGGTGAACCGGGAGCCAACAGGTCGTTGCCTGCCCATATCTCGCGACCCGAATCGCGCCATCCAGGAGCAGCCCAATCGCTCACCACAAATCCTTTAAAGCCCATATCTTCACGCAGAACGGTAGTAAGCAGATCGCGACTCTCCATGCACTGTTGGCCGTTTATCATGTTATAAGCACTCATTACCGACCACGGATCGCTCTCGCGCACTACTATCTCGAACGGACGCAGATAGAGTTCGCGCAGAGGGCGCTGGGCTATACGCACGTCTACATCCTTGCGGTTGGTCTCCTGATTGTTCACCGCAAAATGCTTGGGACAAGCACCTACCTGCTGACTCTGTATGCCTCGCACATAGGCTGCAGCCATCTTACCGGTAAGCAAGGGATCTTCGGAGAAATATTCAAAGTTACGACCTCCAAGGGGGTCGCGATGCAAGTTCATGCCGGGACCGAATATCAGGTCGAGTCCGTATTCATGAGCTTCGTTGCCAATGGCCTGGCCCACTTCGCTGATAAGCGTTTGGTTCCACGACGAAGCAAGGGCCGTACCTATAGGGAAGCCGGTATGGTAATAGCGGCGTGTTTGGCCTTCACGCATGGTATCGATACGCAGTCCGGCAGGACCGTCGGTAAGAGCCGTTGGCGGAATACCCAACCGGGGTATTGGCGAGGTAGTTCCGGCAGCACCGGGCACCAGTTTCTTAGTATTGCCGTAACCTGTAAATGTCTCGTTGCCAGCTCCCACAACCATGTCTATTTTTTCATCCACAGTCATGTGAGCCAACACTTCGGCAGCATTGCCGGCGTTAAGCTGCGGTGCTTTTCCGCAGCTTGCCAGCAAGAGGGCGCAGGATATTACGCCTGCACTTGAGAAAGAGAGACGGGAGTGTTTCATTTCTTGGAACTGTCGTATATCTGACCGCTCTTCTTACCGAAGGGGTAAGATATGTTTTCAAACTTCACATTAGTGGCGTCGTCGAGTACAAAAGCAGGACGGAAATCGTCGTTGCGCAACAGCAGGTTGACATTACGGAAGGTAACGCCATCAGCATGGCGCACATAGAACGCGTAGCAGGGCAATTCACCAAACATATCGAACTCGGGATAACGGTTTATCTGCTCAGGAATCTTTGACAATTCATCCATGGTAAGATAACGCAGACCCTTGTCGGCACCGCCTGGATAGATTATGGTTACATTATCAACCAGTACATTGCGCACTTTTACACCGGGTATGCCCACAATGCTCGATGGCATAGGGTTACGCATAGTGTTGGTGATAGGGCCACGTAGCTTGTAACCTACATCGGGGCGCTCGAAAGGCATTTCGCACACCATATTGCGTAGGGTTACGCCATCAACAATACCATTACGACGGTCGGCCTGACGCTTGCCCAAACGTATAAAGATAGGATTGCCAGTATTCAGTGCGTGCACATTCTCTACCAACACGTTGCGCACTTCGCCTCCGTCTACTGCCTCTATGGCTATGGCCGAGCGGAAAGTATTGCTTACCTTGATATCGCGAATGGTGATATTCTTAAAGCCACCGGCCGAATTGGTTCCGAACTTGATAGCCGAAGCCGAACTTTCTACGGCGCAGTTGTACACCTGTATGTCGTCACAGGCCAACTCCAGTTTGTCTGACTTCAGGCAGATACCATCGTCGGCAGCGTCTACATGACTGTTGCTGATAACTACATGCTGGCAGTCTACTATATCTATACCATCGTTGTTCCAGTAGGCACGGTTCAATACATCAACCTTATCTATCTTTAGATTCGAACAACGGAAGAATACCAATCCCCAGCAGGCGGCGTTGCGTATATGCAGACCACTTACCGTTATACCATCGCAGGCATTGATGGTAAACAGATTGGGACGCATGGCCTCGCGCGGACGGTTAAGCCGTTCAAAGTAGTTGGGGTCAGGACGTACACCGGCTTTATGCAGACTATCTATGGCCAAAGCCACTTCACAGCCGCGAGCATCTATTGTTCCCTCACCAGTAAGACTTATATTGGTGGCCTTGTAGGCTTCGATAAGGGCCAGACTCAAGTAACTCCACTTGGTAGGGTCGGTACGGTCGGCACCCTGTAGGGTAACGTCTATATAGTCATAGGGGTTAAGGCTACCCAGGAGTGTAGCGCCACGCTCCAAATGGAGTTCTATATTTGAGCGCAGTTCAAGTGTTCCGGTAACATAGTTGCCCGGCTCGAATACGATAGTTCCTCCGCCTTTGCGACTCAGTTCATCGATGGCGCGCTGTATGGCGGTGGTATTTACGGTCTGACCGTCGGATACAAGTTTAAGTGCCGACGAGGTTACCGTCTTGGCGGCCTCGGCGGTGGTGGCCGCTACAAGCATTGCGGCTACTAACAGATGGTGACAAAATTTCATGATGTATAGTCTTTATTGGTTATTGTGACACTTGCCACAGTGTTTTTTCTCGGGAAGTACGGTCTGCAGGTTCTCGGTGTTATACCCTTCAACGTCTACCTGACAGATAGCAGGGCGGAAGTCTCTATTGCGCAGAGTAAGCGTTACGTTGCGCAGAGTAACGCCTTGTACATGGCGCAAGAAGAAGCCCCAAGCGGGCAGTTCGCCAAACATAGTAAATTCGGGATAGCGGTCGTGGTTCTCGGGCACTTCACCGGCCTTGACATAAGCCATACCCTTGTCGGCGCGGCCAGGCGCACTTATAGCTACATTTTCTATCAGAATCTTCTCTACGGGATGCCCTGGCCATCCAGTAATACTCGACGGGAATGGGTTATGGAAGTAGCTTACCTCCGGACCACGTATATCGTATTCTGTATCAGGCCTACCAAAGGCCAATTCAACATCCATGTTACGCAGGGTTATATTGCGTATATATCCCTTGTCGTTATTGGCACGGTTGCCCAGTTTTACAAAAATGGCATTGCCGGTATTGGTGGCTTTGATGCCATCTACCAAGATATTCTCTATCTGGGCTCCGTCTACACTCTCAATGGCGATAGCCGAGCGGAAGGTGTCTATTACGCGGATATTAGTTATGGTAATATTGCGGAAGTTACCCCATGTGGCTGTACCAAACTTGATAGCCGAGGCTGAGCTGCGTATCTCGCAGCTATCTATCACCAGGTTCTGACTTACCCCGAGCTTGTGGTAGCTCTTCAAGCAGATACCGTCGTCGGCGGCATTGATGCGACAGTTGGTTATACGCGAATCATGGCAGTCGGTAAAGTCTATACCATCGTTGTTCCAATAGGCACGGTTATACACATCCAGATGGTGCAGGTTCATATTTGAACACAGATCGAAAGAAAGTCCCCAACAAGCACTATTGCGCAGATGCAGACCACTTATCTCTACACCGTCGCACTCGGAGAAGAAAAACAGTTTGGGACGCATTATCTCACTGGGGCGGCGCAGACGGGTGCTATAGTTGGGGTCGCTCTTGATCCCGCATTTTACCAACGAATCGATAGTAAGTGCCAGTTCCTGTCCCTGACCGTCTATCACGCCCTGGCCGGTAATGGCTATATTGCGGGCTCCTTGGGCCAACACCAATGCGTACTTAGAATTGTCTTTGCGCACTACATCGCCATCGCCCATTACCTTTAGCTGGTAATAGTCATCGGGGTTGGTACTGCCCAGCAACACTGCTCCACGCTCCAAGTGTAGTTCTACGCCACTCTTCAACTGGATGGCTCCAGTAAGATAGCGACCAGGGGTAAAGGTCAACTTACCGCCACCTTTCTTAGAGAGGCGGTCTATGGCGTTCTGTATGGCCGTAGTATTGAGGGTCTTACCGTCGGATACAAGACTGAGCGAAGTCGAGGTAACTACTTTAGCAGCGCTGGCGCTGAGCGCAAACACTGCCAAAAGGACTATTGAAAGGGTCTTCTTCATGATAAGCAGAATGTTACGTTATTTCAAGGTTAGCTCTACTATGGTATCTACGCCCTTGGGCACTGCGGGCAACTCGATAGTAACGCCTTGCGCACTCTTTGTAACGCCCACTTTCTGATGACCGTCATACATACGGGCGGCAGTTACCTTGCGGTCTGTTATAGGCAAGAACAGAGCACGGTCTTTGCAGCTCATTACGTGTACATAGAGAGTATTGCCCTTCTGGGTAGTTACGCCCCAGTCATGGGGAGCCACAATACCACCGCGGGTACCATAGATAGTTTCGCCATAGCGGTCCATCCACTGACCAATAGCCTTGAGTCGCTCTACGGCCTCTACAGGCAATTTTCCGTCGGGACGCGGACCTATATTGATTACATAGTTGGCGTTGTTGCCGGCGGCTTTGATGATATGCTGGATAATATAATCGGCACTTTTGTACTTCTTGTCGGTAATATCGTAACCCCAAACCTTATTCATAGTCATTACAGTCTCCAGGGGCAGTTGTCCTATCACGGTACCTTTGCTATACCCGGCCGTGTTCTGTCCGGGCAGATCCTGCTCAAAGGTCTGCAGGTCTTCACCGGGTTTTGGTGCTTTATGGTGGTTGTTGGCTACCAAACAGCCGGGCTGTAGCTTGTGGATAAGGCTGTATTGCTCATCAAGATGCCAGTCAAAATTAGGATTGTTCTTCTGATCCCAATAACCGTCGAACCAAATAGCTCCTATTGGGCCGTAGTTGGTAAGTAGCTCGGTAAGCTGGTGCTTCATGAAGGCAAGGTACGAATTATAATCGTACTTATCGGTAGGTTTGCCTACGCCTGTACCGCTCCATCCCTGAGGATAGTCTGGGCGCGACCAGTCAACATGCGAGTAATACAAATGCAGTTTGATACCGTACTTCTGACAGGCATCAGCCAGTTCTTTTAGCACATCGCGATGGAAGGGAGTTCCGTCTACTATATTATAATTGTTAGCCGAAGTCTTGAACATAGAGAAACCATCGTGATGACGGGTAGTAAAGGTAATGTATTTAGCTCCGGCGGCCTTGAAAGCCTTTACCCACTCTTCGGCATCAAACTTAGAGGGATAGAATCCATCGGCCAAATGGGTGTATTCTTTATAGTTGATATTGCGGTTGCTCATTACCCACTCGCCATTGCCGAGCATAGAGTAGAGTCCCCAGTGGATATAAATACCAAACTTGTTGTCCTGGAATTCGGTACGGGCTTTAAGAATTTCGGGCGAAGCCTTGTACTGGGCCTTGGCGGAAAGGCATACCACCAAAAGCAGGAATAAGGTTGTAACTTTCTTCATGACATTAATGATTTTTATAACTTGTACAAAGTTAAGCCTTTTAGCCGAAAGCATCAAAGAAACCAACGCTTTTTTACAGAGAGGATAAAAATAAGGGTGGTTCTAAAAACTACCACCGTTGAGTTTATAC
>CAVHVH010000124.1:4813-6839 GCA_963639385.1 Oscillospiraceae bacterium | reverse complement strand
TTAGCGGCGTAAAGGATAACTCTAGCTCCGTAAACCATAACTTTATGATAAAAATAAGCATCACGAGAATCGCGTCGATTTCACCGACGACCCTTTTGCTTGCAAAAACCGCCCTTAATTTCGCCTTTTGATTAAGAAAGTTTAACGTATCATTTTGTAAGCAGGTGCTCATGGGCAATCATACAAAAAATTAAAAGTTTTGGAAGCATCAAAATATTTAGATTGTTTCATCTTACAATTCACCTTTTATTGTTACATTTGCAAATATAAAGTACTTAAATAAATATGGGCCATGATTTATATTGAAACAAGTAGTGATGAAGTGCAGCAACTAAGTTATTATCTTGCCATGGAAGAGTATGTGGCTAGAGAATTGTTGCGACAAGAAGACTGCTTTTTTATGTGGCAGGTTGATGCTTCTGTTATTATGGGTCGCAACCAAATAGCTGAAAACGAAGTGAATATAGAATACTGCCACAAAAATAATATTAAGATATTTCGTCGTAAAAGCGGAGGAGGATGCGTATTTGCAGACCGAAGCAATGTAATGTTTTCATATATTACACCAGTGGCCAATGTGTCTGACACATTCTTTCGCTATCTACGCATGATTGCTGACACGCTAAAAGATATCGGGATAGCAGCCGAGCCTAACAATCATAACGATATAATGATAGGTAATAGAAAGGTGTCTGGTAATGCCATTTATCGCCTTCCTAATAGTATTATTGCCCATGGCACTCTATTATACGATACAGATATGGCTCATATGATACAGGCAATTACCCCATCTAAACAGAAATTGGAACGTCACGGAGTAGAAAGTGTACGCCAACGCATTTGCCTTCTCAAAGACTACACATCGATTCCCCTTGATGAAATCTGCAGTCGAATACGTACTCATCTTTGCCAATCTACTTATACACTTTCAAAAAAAGACGTAAAAGCAATCAAGGTGATAGAACAAGAATATACAGACTCTCATTTTATTGGTATCAAATAACATTAAAATTAATATATATATGGAAAACAAGAAAACATGTCTCTTTGACAAACACGTAGCTCAAGGCGCCCTAATTTCGCCATTCGGAGGCTTTGATATGCCCATACAGTACAGCTCAATTATTGATGAACATCAAGCCGTAAGACAACATTGTGGAGTATTCGATGTTTCGCACATGGGTGAAGTAAGAGTAACTGGAACTGATGCCGAGCGCTATATCAATCATATTTTCACAAATGATGTCAAGAATGCGCCTGTTGGCAAAATATACTACGGCATGATGTGTTATCCCGATGGAGGTACTGTAGACGATCTACTCGTTTACAAAATGGGTAACCAAGAATTCTTTGTAGTTATTAATGCTGCCAATATAGATAAAGATGTAGAATGGATGACTGGTCATGCCGAGGGATTTGATGTCGCTCTTGACCATTGCTCTGGACGTTATGGCCAGTTGGCAGTACAAGGTCCAGATTCCCCCACTATTATGCACGATGTATTAGACTTAGATTGCAATGATTTGCTTTTCTATACCGCCAAGACAATAATTATTGACAGTGGAGAAAACATTATCGTTTCGCGTACTGGTTACACCGGAGAAGATGGTTTTGAAATCTATGGTTCACATGAATATATCCGCGAGGCTTGGGACAAGCTCATGGCTTGCGGCAAATGCAAACCATGTGGACTTGGATGTCGTGACACATTACGCTTTGAGGTTGGTTTACCACTATACGGAGATGAATTGAGTAAGGAAATATCACCTGTAATGGCAGGACTATCAATGTTCTGCAAATTTGACAAAGACGAATTTATTGGACGCGAAGCCCTTATTGACCAAAAAAACAATGGAGTAAGTCGCAGGTTGCGAGGTATAGAACTCGAAGGACATGCTGTACCACGACATGGATACAAAGTGTTAAAAAATGGAGAAGAAGTTGGTGAAGTAACCACCGGCTATAGACTTCTGTCGGCAGATAAAAGTTGTGCCGTGGCCCTAGTTGATAATTCTGTACAAATGGG
>CAVHVH010000124.1:0-4803 GCA_963639385.1 Oscillospiraceae bacterium | reverse complement strand
TCAGATACGCAAGAAGACTTTTCCCGGCATAGTAGTCAAGAAAAAGTTTTACGAGAAACACTATCATAAGAAATAGATTCACATAGATAAGCAATATTAACTATAAATATAAAATAAAAAATATGGCAAAAGTAATTGAAGGACTCTACTACACCGAGTCACACGAGTTTGTTAAAGTAGAAGGAGAATATGGCTATGTAGGTATTACAGACTATGCTCAACACGAATTGGGCAACGTAGTTTACGTAGATATGCCAGAAGTTGATGATGAAGTGGTTGCTGGAGAAGAATTCGGGGCAGTAGAGAGCGTAAAGGCCGCTTCAGATCTAATATCACCGGTAAGTGGTACTGTTGTAGAAATCAACGAAGAACTTGAAGATCATCCCGAAAAGATAAATGAAGACGCTTTCGGGAACTGGATTATAAAAGTAAAACTGAATAATCTTTCTGAACTTGAGGATCTTATGGATTCGAAAGCCTACGAAGAAATAACCAAATAAAAGGCAACCGGAACAATCTATCCATTAACATTAAGTTATGGCATATAAATATTTTCCACATACAGAGGATGACATCCGAGAAATGCTGGCAAAAATAGGTGCTGGCTCTTTGGAAGATCTCTATGCAGAAGTACCAGACGAAGTACGATATAAAAAAGAGTATTCTCTACCCAATGCAATGAGTGAGGTAGAAGTACGTCAATTTTTACAGCGTCTAGCCAACAACAATAAACAGCTAGTATGCTTCGCTGGGGCTGGAGTATATGACCATTATACACCAGCGGCTATCCCCTCGTTGATAGAACGGTCTGAATTTCTTACCAGCTATACTCCATATCAAGCAGAGATATCACAAGGAACCCTCCATTATATCTTCGAATATCAATCAATGATGAGCGAACTAACCGGAATGGAAATCTCTAATGCTTCGATGTACGACGGAACAACTGCAACAGCCGAGGCTGTACTGATGGCAAATGCAGCGAATAAGAAAAGCAATCGTGTGTTGATTTCTGAAACTCTTGATCCGAAGATACGGGCGGTAGTAGATACATATGCAAATTATCATGGAGTAGAACTGGTAACGATTCCTGCCGAAAATGGAGTTACTTCTTCCCGCCAGCTCTCATTGCTTATGGAACAAGAAGATACCGTTGCTGGTGTAGTTGTACAACAACCAAACCGCTATGGCATAATCGAAGACTTTAGTGGCTTTGCCGATACATGCCATGCACACAAAGCCATTTTCATTATCAATAGTATTGCCGCTGATTTGGCACTGCTAAAGACACCTGGAGAATGGGGAGCAGACATTGCTGTAGGCGATGGTCAATCATTGGGTATTCCTATGACTTTTGGAGGACCTTCTGTTGGATATATGTGTTGTACCGAGAAACTGATGCGCAAAATGCCAGGACGAATTGTTGGTAAAACCACAGACAATGACGGACGGCGCGTATTTGTGCTAACACTTCAGGCCCGTGAACAGCATATTCGAAGGCAGAAAGCAACTAGTAATATTTGTAGTAACGAGTCGTTAATGGCCCTATATGTAACCATTTATATGAGCTTAATGGGAAAAGAGGGGCTGAAAGAAGCTGCGCAACTCTCTTACGACGGGGCTCATTATCTCTATGAACAATTGCTGAAGAATAAAAGTTTCTCTCCTACTTTCAATCAACCTTTCTTCAATGAGTTCTGCATTAATTATAATGGTAATGTTGACAAACTCTTGAAAAAACTTGAGAACAAAGGTATACTTGGGGGTATAAAAATAAATGAGCATACCCTAATGATGGCCGTTACTGAAAAACGCACGAAAAAAGAAGTGGATTATTTAATAAGTTTATGTCATGAACAATAGACTATACGGAAAACTAATATTCGAGTTATCGCATCCGGGCAGTTGTGGATATAGCTTGCCAAACAACCAGTTTGGACATTATGATTTGCCAAATAATCTGCGTCGCTCACATGATGCACAGTTACCAGAATGTGATGAACTTACTGTAGTAAGACATTATACCAATCTGAGTGGCAATAACTTTGGCGTAGACAATGGATTCTACCCATTAGGTAGTTGTACTATGAAATATAATCCTTGCATCAATGAAGAGATAGCCAATCTTCCGCAATTCGCCAATATTCATCCCGCCCAACCAACAGAAAGTTGCCAAGGAGCATTAGAAATTGAATATAATCTACAACAATCATTGGCAACGCTTACAGGCTTAGCAGACTTCACCCTTAATCCTTTTGCAGGAGCTCATGGCGAACTTACAGGATTGATGATTATTAAGAACTATCACAAACAACAAGGAGATGAGAAACGTACCAAAGTTATTGTACCAGACTCTGCCCATGGAACAAATCCTGCTTCTGCAGCCGTATGTGGTTTGGAAATTGTTGAAGTAAAAAGCACTGCTGATGGTACTGTTGACATCGAAGATCTAAAACCTCTGCTTAACGATGATATTGCAGCTATGATGATGACCAATCCCAATACTATGGGACTTTTTGAAAAGGAAATCCCCGAAATTTCCCGTATGGTACATGATTGTGGCGCACTAATGTATTACGATGGAGCCAATCTAAACCCTATGTTGGGCGTTTGCCGCCCTGGCGACATGGGGTTCGACGTGATGCACATCAATCTACACAAAACGTTTTCTACACCACACGGAGGAGGAGGTCCTGGTAGTGGTCCGGTAGGTGTTCGTGCAGGTTTAGAAAAATTTCTACCGTCTCCGCATGTGGTAAAGCATAATAACAAATTTGCAGTATCTAATGAAAGTCAAAATCATGTAGGCGCTTATCTTGGCAATTTCGGCGTTATACTGCGCGCTTATGTTTACATCCTCACGTTAGGCCATGAAAACATAAAAATGGTAGGTCCTTTGTCCACACTCAATGCCAACTATATAAAAGAGTGTTTAAAAGATGTCTACGAACTACCCATTGAGGGCTTATGCAAACACGAATTTGTATTTGATGGACTGAAAGATAAGTCCACAGATGTTTCTACAATGGATATTGCGAAGCGCTTGCTAGATTTCGGTTATCATGCTCCCACCATCTATTTCCCTTTGCTTTTCCATCAAGCTATGATGATAGAACCAACCGAAAACGAAAGCAAACAGACTATAGATGGATTTATACAAGTAATGCGCAAAATAGCTCAAGAGGCTCATGATACCCCAGAAGTAGTAAAAACAGCACCGCACAATGCTCCTATCTCGCGTGTTGATGATGTATTAGCAGCCAAGCATCCAATTCTTACTTATAAACAGATGATCTATGACAAAAACTGATCTTATTGTCATAGGAAGCGGCCCTGGAGGATATAGGGCCGCTCAATATGCTGCACAGCATGGTATTAATGTTGTTATTTTTGAAGACCGTCAGCCAGGAGGTACTTGCCTCAATGAAGGTTGTATACCAACTAAATGTCTTATACACGATGCTAGCTGCGGAACTCCTTTCGCTGAAGCCATACAACGCAAAAACAATGTAAGTGCTCAATTACGCCAAGGCGTAGAGGCACTTATGAGTACACCGCACATAACTTTGATATATGCCCATGCTAGAATTATTGCCGATAATATGGTAGAAGCCTATGGTAAGATTTATGAGACTCATAATATCATTATAGCAACAGGTAGTAGTGCCAAGTTGCCACCAATTTCAGACATTAACCGTCCTGAAGTAATGACTTCTACCGAATTGCTGCAGATAGAAAATCTTCCAAAACGATTGGCCATTATAGGCGCTGGAGTAATAGGTATGGAATTTGCGACCATTTTTCATAAAATGGGCGTAGAGGTAGAAATCTATGAATTTCTCAAAGAATGTCTACCTATGATGGATAAAGATCTTGCCAAACGACTCCGCAAAAAAATGGAAAAAGATGGTATCAAGTTCAATCTAGGATATAATGTCGAAAGCATAGCTTCGCTCAATGCAGATGTTGTACTTGTGGCTACGGGACGCAAACCCAATATGGACGAAGCTGAATTAAGTAACTTAGGAATTGATTTCAACCAGCGAGGCATTATCACAGACGATAATATGCAGACATCTGTTCATGGAATTTACGCCATAGGTGATGTAAATGGCAAGACGCTTTTGGCTCATGCTGCTACATTTCAAGGTTTTCGTGCAGTCAATCATATACTTCAGCGAAAAGACTCTATCCGATTCGATATTATACCATCTGCTGTATTTACAGATCCTGAGATGGCCACAGTAGGACTTACAGAAGAATTCTGCAAACAAAATGGCATACTATACAAAGTTATTAAAGGTTTCTATCGTTCTAATGGCAAAGCATTATCCGAAGAATCTACTGAAGGGATGGCCAAGATTGTTGTAAACAACCAAGGTTACATAGTTGGGTGTCATATCCTTGGAGCCCATGCCGCAGATATGGTTCAAGAAATTTCGGCACTGATGAATAAAGATGTAACGATTACACAATTAGCAGATATGATACATATACACCCTACATTAGGAGAAATCATACAAGACATGGCTCTTAGCGAAATAAAAGTAAGACCTTAGCAATATTGTAAAGCCAAATGCATAATATTATAGACGTTATAGTTAATTGCTCTTAATGGCTATAAGTAACAATTTTGACTTTCTATGCATAAAAGATTTATATACATAAAGTTTTATTGGACGATGTAAAAAAGAAGCGAATAGTTTTGTAAAATGTACGATATATAGTAATTTTGCATATACAAAATAGGGGTTGTACAGATTCGATCGGGATAGTCATCAAATAAATTGAAATACCCGAGAC
>CAVHVH010000123.1:0-6868 GCA_963639385.1 Oscillospiraceae bacterium | reverse complement strand
AGAGTTATCCTTTACGCCGCTAATGATGGTCTTTAGGTTCTCAAAAATTATAGTTCGTTTGTCAAGATTTATAGCGAGAGTTATGTTAAAAGCCGTTAAATTTGTCAAATATTCGCATTTCACGGTCAAAAATTAGGGGTTTCAGCTCCATCCACCTCTGTTGATAACTCCAAAATTACCCCAAAATGGGCTATTTTGGGCCAAAACTTTGCGACTTTTTATCGCAAAAAACAAGGCAAAAATGGCCCGTTTTATAACATTCGTTAACTATAATCGGTCAGCATCTGTTAAATATTCTAAACACCGCTAAAAAGTGCTTACATTTTGTAAGTATTGGTGCCGCGCCACTAAAGCTTCACCTTGATTTAGCGATATTATCACTATAGCAGCACACCCCGAAGAGATAAAAGTTATCGTAATAACTCGAAGCTTATTGTCCTCCCAGGAGTTCGAAATATGTTATTATTTCTTCCCAAGTTTTGAATTGATCACTACCCCAGCGTATAACGGTACCCATAAATTCTGGCACATCGTTGGCCGTTATCAAATAGTCAGCACATACTAACTGCGGTTCGTTGGTATAAATCACCCGGTTCCAAGCAGCCACAGAGAGTGCATCTTCTATCCACGCCCCTATCTCTGAAATCTGCTCAGGATGGTTTGTTAAAGCTGGAGCCCAAATGCGCACATCATAGACCTCTATAAGTTGTTCGAAGGCTTTGCGCAGACTTGATGTGGCGTTAAGATAGCCGTCGCGCATAGTCGAAATATCTATCAGTACCACGGGGCGGGTGCGCCCTTCCTGCCGGTCGTCTATCCAGCGTACTACTGGTACAAGACTGTGATGCACCACTTTTTCTGTAAGTCGGTGTTCGCCATGAAAATGGATAGCCTGCGGATAATGGTTGTGGAAGATATCGAAGGTATGTACAATAGGGTCTTTATCGCCAAAAAGGCCAAATACACGGTGCCGTTCATCATCATCTACGGCAGCAAAACACCGGGTGGTAATATCAGCATATTCTTTTACCAGAGCCTTGGTTACCACAACCTCTTGTACTCCATCGTGGCGCGGATTCTGAAACACCTGTTTGCCTATCATGCCATTTTTCTGCATAGTATGTCCCATTTCGAATGCAGGGTTCACTAGTATGCGGTCGTAGCCATGCAACATCTCGGTGTACATGCCACCCATAGATGTGCCTATAATTAGGTCGGGGCGCTCTTGTGCTGCCATCTCTTCCAGCATAGCCACGGCATCAGTCGGTTCAAGTGGTATATCCTTGGCCACAACCGTAGCGTTGGGAAACAGTGTCTGTAACACTGCAACCGTACCACTCTGTGCCGAAGACATAAAGCCATGTACATACATTATTTTCTTTCCCACCATCAAGTCGGGATACTGCTTCACATAGGGATTTTGCATTTTTAAGACTTTTTGTTGCAAAGTTACCATCGTTTTTAGTTATCTTTGTGCTATCATCCTATAATATTAACAATAATTACATGAATTACATGAAAAATCTACTTATTGCCTTGGCTTTTGCCTCTACCATTCCTGCGGTGGCTGCCGACATCACGCCTACCTATACAGAATGGAAAGATTTGCAAGTCAACGAGATTAATCGTTTTCCGCTGCACACTCAGTTCTTTGCATACGAAAACCGCGACTTGGCGCTAAAGAATATCAAAGACAAGTCGGCCAATTTCCTCTCACTCGACGGAAAGTGGAAATTCAAGTTCGTAGAGAATGCCGACCAGCGCCCCACTGATTTTTACAAAACCGATCTTGATGACAGTGCCTGGGGCGAGATAAGCGTACCGGGTATATGGGAACTCAACGGCTACGGCGACCCTGTATATGTAAATATAGGCTATGCCTGGAAAGGGCACTTCAAGAACAACCCTCCATACACTCCCAACGAGCGCAACCACGTAGGCTCGTACCGTCGTACTATCACCATTCCCGACAACTGGAACGGCAAGCAAGTGATAGCCCATTTCGGTTCGGTTACATCCAATATGTATCTCTACGTAAACGGTCGCTTTGTAGGCTATACAGAAGACTCTAAAGTGGCTGCCGAGTTCGACATCACCCCTTACATACACAAGGGCGAGAACCTTATCTCTTTCCAAACTTTCCGCTGGTGCGACGGCACTTACTCTGAAGACCAGGACTTCTGGCGGCTCAGCGGCGTAGCGCGTGAGAGTTATCTATATGCCCGCGACGCCAATGTGCACGTAGACAATATAAAGATAACCCCCGACCTAACAAACAACTATAACGATGGAACCCTTGAAATCAAGGTAGACGTATCCGGGCGCCCCGTTATCGATTTCGAACTGCTCAATGCCAACGGCATAACCGTGGCCAAGAGTACCGCCGACTTCAAGCGCCATGATTACGGCACTATCCACTTCTCTCTGCGCAATGTAAAGAAATGGACGGCCGAAACTCCATACCTATTTACTCTTGTGGCCACAGTAAAGCAGGGCGACAAGGTGATTGAGGTACTATCGCAGAAGGTTGGTTTCAGAAAGATAGAAATAAAGAATTCGCAAATGCTCGTCAACGGGCAGCCCATTCTTCTCAAAGGTGCCAACCGGCATGAAATGGACCCCGACGGCGGATATATAGTAAGTATAGAACGCATGATACAGGATATACAAATAATGAAGCGCCTCAACATCAATGCCGTACGCACATGCCATTACCCTGACGACCCACGTTGGTACGACCTGTGCGACCAGTACGGTATCTATCTCGTGGCCGAGGCCAACCAAGAAAGTCACGGACTGGGATATGAAGACACGGCTTTCAGTCGCACACCTGAATATGCTAAGCAGATAATGGAGCGCAACCAGCATAATGTATCCATGTACTTCAACCATCCCAGCATCATCATTTGGTCATTGGGCAACGAGACTGCCGAAAGTGTAAACTTTGAAAACGCCTACAAATGGGTTAAAGAGTTCGACCCCAGCCGCCCCGTACATTGGGAGCGCGGCCGTTGGAATTCAGATTCTGACTTCTATTGCCCTATGTATGTAGACCTGAAAGGCTCTGAAGACTACTGTCTGCGTACCGATGCAAAAGCCCAAAAGCCTTTCTTCCAGTGCGAGTATGCCCACGCCATGGGTAACAGTCAGGGTGCTTTCAAAGAGTATTGGGAGCTTATACGCAAGTATCCCAAATATCAGGGCGGATTTATTTGGGACTTTGTAGACCAAGCTCTACACAAGAAAGACGCCAACGGAACAGCTATATATTCTTATGCTGGCGACTATAACGACTGGGATGAAAACGGCGACAAGAATTTCAATAGCAACGGTTTTATCAGTCCCGACCGCAAACTCAACCCACACGCCTACGAGGTAGGATATCAATACCAAAATGTATGGGTAAAACCCATTGACGTAAAGACTGGAAAAATAGAAGTGTACAACGAGTATTTCTTCCGCAACATAGACAACTACAAGATGTGCTGGACACTTCTAACCAACGGAAAGGCTGTACAACAGGGCGAAATTACCGACATAAACGTAGCTCCACAGCAGAAAGACGTGTACACCATACCTTACAAACTTGACGGCATTGATGCCAAGGCCGAGGTAATGCTGAACATAGACTTCAAGACAAAGACAGCAGAACCCCTTATAGCCGCTGGCCAGACTATGGCCTATGCACAGATAGCTATAGCCGAAAAAGACTGCAAGCCCGAACTCACTGCCAATGGTTTTACAGGCAATGCAACAGGCAAGATAAAGGTTACCAACAAGAAGAATCAACCACTCACTATTGAAGGAAGCAACTTTGTTGTAGCGTTCGATGCCACTACAAATTACATAAACCGCTACGAGGTAAATGGGGTTTCTATGCTTGGCGATGGTGGAATGCTGAAGCCAAACTTCTGGCGCGCCGTAACCGACAATGACATGGGAGCCAACATACAACAACGTTACAAGGCTTGGCGCAACCCGGTAATAAACCACACATCTACCAATGTTGTCAAGGGTAAGAACCGCACAGAAGTTACCATGACTTACGATATGCCCGAGGTTAAGGGTACACTTACCCTACACTATTTAATAGCTCCCAACGGAGAAATATGTGTAAAACAAGATTTCAAGGCCACAGCTGGTGCCGAAGTGGGCAACATGATGCGCTTTGGTATGAAACTTGATATGCCTTACAATATGGACAAGAGTCAGTTCTATGGCCTTGGTCCCAACGAGAATTACATAGACCGTTGCTCATCACAACGACTGGGCATCCACCGTCAGACGGCTGATGAACAGTTCTACCCCTACATCCGTCCGCAGGAAACTGGTACAAAGACTGGCATACGCTGGTGGAACCAGACTACAACCCAGGGCAATGGACTGAAGATTGTGGCTGACGCGCCATTCTCTGCTTCGGCTCTGCACTACAACATTTCCGACCTGGACGAAGGCGATAGCAAGCACCAGCGCCATTCTCCACAAGTACCAAAGTCTAAGTATACCGAATTGTGCATTGACAAGATACAAGCTGGCGTAGGCGGTGTAGATTCATGGTCAAAGGCCGGTGAGGCACAGCCAAAATACCGTATTCCCTATGGCGACTATACAGTAACATTTTGGCTGGTGCCCATACAGTAAAAATCATCCATCGGTGTGGACACATAATCCACACCGATAATAGGATACACTTTGTTTCCATAACAACTTCAAAGGGGGGAGAAAACACCGAATGTTTTCTCCCCCTTTCCAGTATCTGCAGTTAAGTAATGTTCAAAAAATAACTTGAGCAAGTTTTATTGTATATACCAATATCCGTTTCCTTATCTAATCCACCCTGTCTTTTTGCCGTCTTCGCGACTTCTTTTCAGTCACATAGCTCGCTATGCTCCTTCAAAGAAATCAGCAAAACCGCCTAAAAATACAGGGTAAACTTGCACAAGTTATTCTTTTCACATTACTAAAGTATTTTTAGAAGCGGCCCTGATCTTCCAGGTAACTATCTTTGAAACCGAGGAAATAGAGTACTCCATCGAGTCCAATGGTATTGATACTCTGCTCTGCGCTGGCCACCACACGCGGTTTGGCATGGAAGGCAATACCCAGTCCAGCTTCGCTCAACATGGGCAGATCGTTGGCACCATCGCCTACGGCAATGGTCTGAGCCAAATTTACCTTCTCTACCTGAGCTATAAGTCTTAGCAGTTCGGCCTTGCGCTGACCGTCAACTATCTCGCCCACATATCGGCCGGTAAGTTTATTATTCTCGTCTATCTCCAATTCGTTAGCATATACATAGTCTATCCCATAACGCCTACGCAGATATTCGCCAAAGTAAGTAAAACCACCACTAAGGATTGCTATCTTGTATCCACATTTTTTGAGAACCTTCATCAGTCGGTCGGCACCCTCGGTAATAGGCATATGCTCGGCTATATCCTGCATCACACTTGCATCAAGACCCTTGAGCAGCGCTACACGCCGGGTAAAACTCTCCTTGAAATCTATCTCGCCCCTCATGGCACTCTCGGTGATAGCCCTAACCTGACTGCCTACTCCAGCACGGTCGGCCAGTTCGTCTATACACTCAGTCTGAATCAGTGTAGAGTCCATATCGAAGCATATCAGCCGGCGCATACGCCGGTACATATTATCTTTCTGGAAAGAGAAGTCTATATCCATATCGGCCGACATATGCATCAGCTCGCCCTGCATCTGTTCGTGGTCTTTCGGCGTTCCGCGGAGCGAGAACTCTATACATGCCCGCACATTGCGGTTGGTATTCTTGATACTTTGCCGTCCGGTAAGTCGTAGTATAGAGTCGATGTTTAGTCCTTGCAACGAGATTATTTTTGTAGCAGCCGCTATCTGTTCGGCCGTGAGGGTCTTGCCTACCAGTGTAAGAATATAGCGATTTTTGCCCTGTTTGTCAACCCAAGCCTCGTATTCATCGTCACTTACGGGGGTAAAGGCTATCTGCACCTGCAATTCGGTAGCCTTGAAGAGCAGTTCTTTCATTACCTGCCCCGACTGTTGTTCATCAATACGAATAAGAATGCCCAACGAGAGGGTGGCGTGTATATCTGCTTGACCAATATCCAATATTTGAGCTTTATGGCGAGCCAATATGGCCGTAACCGAAGCGGTAAGTCCCGGACGGTCTTGTCCGGTTATGCTTACCAGTATCTGTTCAAAATTCTTCATACCTTTAATGTCATCTATAATTAACGGGGGGTCTAAGCATTACCACCATTGAATTTAATTGATGGTTCTTTAAAACACCACCTTATACATTTCTACAAATGTAGTCCTTTTCAACTTTTCGTACAAATTTTTCGTCAGCAAATATCAGTATGCTGTCACTGTTTATGGCGACTATGGTGCAAAATACGCGGAAACAGGCGGCGCAAGCGTATCAAGTGAACGGCCGTCTTACCTCCGGCTACCACCAGCGTTACAGCAACGATGATAAGCACAAGACCAAAGACATCGCGCAGTGTAAGTCGCTCTCCAAAGACCGTTATTCCAAAGAATATGGCCGTAACAGGTTCAAGCGCACCCAATATGGCCGTAGGCGTAGAACCTATATGCTGAATGGCTGCTGTAGTACAAAGGAAAGATATGGCCGTAGGCAGAAGTGCCAATGCCACCACATCGAACCACATGTACCACTGGCCAGCAGAAGGTACTGTAAGGGGTACGCCCATCAAGAAACGGCACAGAAACACTGACGAACCGAACAATAGCACATAGAACGTTATCTTAAGCGTTGGGATCTCGCTAAGCATAGGCCGGTTGGCGCCAACTATATACACAGGTTCAAGCGCACCCAATATGGCCGTAGGCGTAGAACCTATATGCTGAATGG
>CAVHVH010000122.1:0-6878 GCA_963639385.1 Oscillospiraceae bacterium | reverse complement strand
AGCCCACTTGCGCCGATGGTACTGCAATGCAATGCGGGAGAGTAGGTAGCCGCCCTTTTTTACAGAGCTCTGTCCACTATGTGGATGGGGCTCTTTTGCGTATGCATGTTTGGCATGAGTATCGGAAAGTCCCGAGTAAGTCCTAATAGCGGGAATTACATATCCAATAGCAAGGGTGTTTATCGTGATGTGAAATCTGAATGAAGCTGACGGGAATGTAATGGTCGGAAGAGTTTTTAAAGGGTTGGATTTTCTTTGTCTATAAATGATTGTATAATGCCTTTTTGTAAGGCTATGGTAACGGCATGTACGTTGTTGCGGGCTCCCAATCGACGGAGAATTTGCTTGCGATGGTATTCAATAGTGTTTTCGCTGACAAAAAGCTGGTTGGCAACTTGTCGTGAGGAATAGCCGCTGCCAAGTAGTGTGAGAACTTCGGCTTCTCTTGGTGTGAGCAGTGGCGTAGATTTTTCGATGAGTGATGTGTAGCGACGGCTATAATAGGATAATCCTACTTTTACCGACTCTACAGCTGTGACAATTTCTTTTGGATCGTCGCCTTTAAGGACAATGGCATTTATATTGGTTTGTTGAAGGCGTACTATAGTCCAAGGTTCTTCGTGCATGGTATATACTACTATGCGTGGCGGAAAGGGCCGTTGGCCCATCTCTTTTATTAGTTGGAAACCATCGATTCCAGGAAGTTCTAAGTCAACTACAACTATGCCAACTCTGGTAGATTTTACCTGTAGTATGGCTTCATTACTATCAGCAGCTTCAATAATGCGGGTAGATTGACAACCTTCTGCAAGAAGGGCCTTGATGCCTTCGCGTACAATGGGATGGTCGTCTACTATGAGTATGCAGGTGTTGGGTATTTCCTTCATTATTTTATAATGTTACTTCTACATGATATGTGCCGCTTGTTGTAATTGTGGTCTTGATGTGACCATTCATACTATGTATGCGCTCTACCGTTGTTCGGATACCGATACCATGACTTTCGGTCATTGAGTTGTCTACCCCATCATTTTCTACTATGAGTTTCAGATTGCTATCATCTTCAGTTATAGTTACTTTCAAATAGTGTGCGCTAGAGTGGCGTGCCACGTTACCCATGAGTTCTTGCATTATACGGTATAAATTGAAGGCTTTCTGCTGGTCGAGGTGTTGCAGACGCTCGCTGGCAGAACAATTCAGTGTAATTTTGCAGTTGGGAAGAGGGTAGTTCTCAATATAGTCGGAAATGATAGTATGAATGTTGCACTTATCAAAACTTGGTGGCATAAGCTCGTGAGAAATCTGCCGTACATTCTGAGTTACGGCCGTAAGCTTGTTGTTACATTCTTTGCTGCCTGTAGCCATGAGCATTTGAATGCCTAAGAGGTCGTTGCATACGCCATCGTGCAGTTCTTTGGCCAGTCGTAATCGTTCGCTCTCCAGACCATTAATATAGCTTCGTTGTAATTCCATTTCCTGCTTCTTTCGTGCCAATCGACGTTTGAAGAGGACTATTGCGACAATGGCCGTAAGTAGAACTACGAGCAGTGCCAACGACCATACAATGGTAGTAAGTTTTGCCCTTTGTTCTGCTTTTTCCAAGCGCAACCGTTCAATTTGCAGTTCCTTTTCTTGTGTCTTATAGCGTATACTGAACTCTGATAGTTGCCGGTCTACATCATTATTCTTTGTTGAATCTACTATAGCATAGGCTCTGCTTAACAGGGTGTATGCATCGTTCGTTCTGCCCAATTGTTTTTGGCATTCGGCCATAGATGACAGAATGCGAGGCATAGGTATACCCTGGTTCTTTTGTGAAAGACTGTCGATGCGATGCCATAGCTGCAGTTCCTCTTTCCATTGTTTTTGAGCATGCAGCAATTGTGCGCGAGTTTCGAAAATGCCCAAAGCTCCATTGCTTTCAGGAGAAACTTTTTCGAGTGTTGGCTCGATAAGTCGTAAATAGTGACGTGCCGAATCATACTGTGCTGACTTCACCATTGCACTGAGCATAGGTGAAGCGGTCTTCAGTATCAAAGGTATACTACCGAGTCTCAGAATGTGGCTGAACTCGCTGCTAATGATGTTTGCTGCTTGACTATATTCCTTTTGGCGAAGCAAAGCAGCCGACTTGGTGGCCAGTGAAGAATACAATTCCACGGAGTCGCCTGATGCTCGTGCCCATTCGGCAGCTGTATTTGTATATTCTATTCCTTCTTGATACCGATCGGATTCCACGTAAACTACAGCTATGTTATTGTATAGGTTGGCCACATAGTCTTTTGCTTCTACGCGCTTTGCTACATCTATGCCTTTACGGTAAGCCCAAAGGGCAGAGTCAGGCATATTCAAGCGTCGGTAGATAACGCCACAGGATGAGTATTGGTTAATGAGTATCTCATCGTTTTTTATCCGCTCGCCCTCGCTAATGGCTTGCTTACAATTGTATAGCGCCTCCTGCATATGGCCTAATATCAGAAGCGTATTGGCCTTTTCGGCTTTTGCCATAGCACGCAGCGTGTCGTCGGCCTGTATGCTGTTTATTACACTGTCGAGTAACGGTAACGCTTCATTGGCTCGTGAAAGGGCTGTAAGTGTAGATGCACTATCGAGCAGGTGTTCACAGTTGCTACTGGAAACTACGGTTGTAGTATTCTTTTGGCACGATGTAGACCAAATCAAGCTAATAATGGCCGCTATCAGGAGGGTAGACTTTTTCATAATTAATAAGTTGACACACCATAATAACGTTTTTATTGTTATATATTGTATGTCAACTCGAAATAATATCAATTATAGTGCTTATTTCCCGTATACGATGGTAAACTCGCTTTCTGTGCCATACTCGGCAGTAGTCTTACTTGTTATCTTTACGGGCAATCCGTTAGTTTCGCTCATTTGGTAAGTATATGTGTACGTCCGGTTGCCCGAGTTTACAGCTTCGGCACCATCGGTCATAGTATTGGCCAAATGTGTGGAGCGTGTACCAGTGTAACCGATGGCTGCGAATATCTTGTAACAGTCGCCGGTAGCAAAATCCCATCCTTCTGAGTTGAGGGCGAGTAACCAGTTAAGGTCAAGGTTTGTCTGGTTCTTCACGTTGCCATAGGTAGCTCTGTCTATAAGTTGGGTACTACCTTGATACCCCCATACTACCTGGGTGGGGTTGCCGTTAGTCCAAGTAATCACTTCATCATCGGCATCTTCACCGTCTTCTATGCGGCTCGATTTTACCAGATAGCCATTGGTATCGTAATTAAGGGTGTATGTGGTAACGTATTTTACAAAGTTTCCGCTTTCCTTTTCATCGTAGTCGATGCATGTACCGCTTATGGCGCGTCCATTCTTCAGAACTATGCTTCCCGATGGTTTTACTTTTTGTTCTACACCATCTGTGGTGATTGTCATTTCGTATGCCACCATTCCGTTAGGATAGGTAATATTGAAGGTTGTGATGGTTGTTTCAGTATCTTTTTTGGTTCCAGTGTAGCCATCGGGATAGGATAAACTATTCTCTTCAGTTGCTATTACTTTTATAAGTCGGTTGTTTTCATCGTAAATAAACTCGTATGTTTCCTCACCATCATCTTCTAATTTTCCCCCACTTTTATAATAGTTTTGCTGAATAATTTTTGTAATCAGATTACCGTCAGTGGGTACAGATGGCTCACTTCCGTCTTTTGTTGTTGCCTTCTGTTCTATGGTTATGGTAATGGTTGTGTCACCGGTAGTAATGATGATATCAGCCTTGCGGTCTTGTCCTGTGGTATTTACGGTAAGCGTGATGCTGATGGTGTTTTCTCCTATTCCGCCACTGTAAGCACTTAGCGTGATCCAATCAACACCGTCAACCCTTGAAGATGGACTTACTGTTGCCTTCCACGAGTCAGAAGCTACAAAGCGTATACAATCGGTTACGTTGGTTTCGTCGGCATAGATGGTCTGCTGTGTAGGAGTCTGCATTTTGATATCGCCATCCTCGTTTGAACACGCAACGAGGAATACTGAAAGAAATGCGAAAACCAGTCGCATGTAGAGAATTGTTGATTTTTTCATACTTTGGTATATTAAATAATTTATCGAATAAGCAATTACCACCATCGGCGTACAATGTAATAGCGAGTGGGAAAGCAGAGACAAATGATGAAAATAAAGAGCAATAGGGCCAGTATGCCTACAACGATATAGGCTATAATTACGCAACATAGGTATATGGCCGTGATGCTTAGAAGGGAGTAGACCATCATCCAGCGTGCCGCCTTTTTACCGTACTGCCGTTTGTGCTTTAGATAAACATGGCGCAATACTAAGAACGGAATGGCAAGTGTAAGAAGAACACCGAGAATGAAGAGTGGTATCTGCAGGTTGTCGTTTCCGGCAGTTCCAAGCATGATAATGTAGTTTATGCCGCCTCCTAAAATGGCCATAGCCAAAGCGGCTATTACCGGTGGCCATAACAAACTATTAAGCCGTTTGTAAGGGATTGCTTCAGTTTCGCATTTCTTGTTGAACCAAGTAGCCAATGTCTTGTATTTAAATACATAGAAGATGGTAAATACGAAAGAAATGAGGCTGATGCACATGCCTATTAATGCAATCAATATGAATGGTATAGACAGGGCCATGTCTTTAGCCGAAACACTTTCTGTCTTCTCGTTGGTGCTATGGCTTGCTATTTCTATTTTTGTAGGAATGCCCTTTGGAGCTACGGCCGCAGTGTTGCTTTGTGTTTCTGGCTTTTGTCTTGTAGCCTCGTTGGATATGCGTTCACAGCAGTAAGTGGCCACATAGGCTGTTTGCCCTTTATAGCAGAACTGTATCATGTCACCGTTGATGCCTGTTTCTGTTATTTCGAAGCCTCGGTGTACAGTGCCAAGCTTTGATAGATAGTCAGGCGAGCTCCATACACTTAGGTCTTGGTCGCTTACGCGCCATTTGTCGCCTTTGTCAGCAAATGTAGCTTGTGATGCGGCGGTAAACAAGAGCAGTATTAGTAGTAGACGGATCATCTTTTCTGAGCGTTGTTCTTGTTGGTGAAATGTTTGATAACAGAATAGATAAGTTTAAATAGGAGTGCTGTCATCCAGCGAAGTACGCGAATTACATCGTGTAGAGTAGAAACTCCAATGTCTGCCATAATGTAAATTATTAACGGTGAATAATATAGAAACGAATATAATTGATGAGTCCTACAAAGGGCATAAAAAGGGCCAGTGCTACGATGCCAATGAAAGCTAGGGCGGGGTAGACTATGTGCTCAGAATTGTCCTCGTCAGAAGCTACGGGTTGCCCGGTCTCATTATAGTAGGTAGTAATCCATGTAGTACCAGAACCTGCAAAAGCAAACAGACCGCCCAGCAAACTTGTCATGCATCCAGCATTGCCGTTTCTTCCTTTTAGGTCTTGTGCCAGTAACTGATAGAATTTTCTTTGACTGCCCATCCAATAGGCACCTACAGAAAAGATAAAGTAGAAGAAACCTTGGGCGATGTATCCATCGCTTACTCTCAGCGCTGCAATGATTGCCACTACAATGCCTCCTATAATGAGATACATCTTGCTTCCAGCAAATTTTCTTCTTTCACATTCGTTTACGATATCAGTCATTGCATTGTATATTTCTACACAGTCTTTGCTTTGTGGTGCAACGTTGCGTAGGCTGCGTAGGGCAGTTTTTAAGTTATTTAGTTGCTGCCTGGTTGTTGGGGCATAGTTGTCTTGCGAACCAGGCATCAGTGTGCAGGCGTGGTAGGCGTTGTACATTTGTTCCATAGCCTCACGTTCAGCTTCGTTTTCCTGCTCATTGGTCCAATTGTCAGGTAGGTTGCCGAATTCGTGCTTTTTGATGTATCTTTCGTAGATGCTATGTGCAAATAATAAGCAAAATACTATGGCGAGGATAATATCTTGTATATTGTTGCCTGCCAACTTCCTTTTTGCCGATTTTTGTGATATAGCCTGGTCTATAGTGTTTGGAATGATAGCCGATGTCTGTGTTACTTGTGTTGTTGACTCGGTGTCACTATAATTGATTGTGCATGTTTCAGGCTGGTTGTTGATGTCTTGTGAAGGCTCACTCACCGTTCGTCTGATCCAGTTGCCTTGTTCATCGATGTCAGTATAATTATATGTATAGACGGCTCTGATACTCCCATCATTATTGTAGACAGAATCTCTTGTATTGCGCCCGTTGCTATCGAAAGAGCGTACTATGCGCGTGTCAAGGGTTTCTTGTTCGTCTTCTTCGCAAAGATAGCTGTTCTTTACTTCTGTTATGCGGCCTTCGTTATCGTATGTGAAGTCGTTGAAGCGGGTATTTTCTCCCTCTTGCACTTCTATGTGTATTAAACGCTTGTTAGCGTCGCGTTTTACTGTGGGTTTGATGCCGTCAAAAATTACCAACGTACCTTCTTTATTGAATGTGGCATGGCGAGAAAGTAGTATAAAACCAATGTCTGATACTTCTGGAGAATATTCTCTAACAGTGCCTTTTAGGTCGAATGCCTTGCGGTCGTCTTGGGCATATATTGACATTGTGTTTGCCAATAAAGTGATGAATAAAAAAGGGCGAAGCCACATTTTTATTAAAGGGTAATTGTGTGTCATAGATATCAAGTCTTTTTATACAAAGTTAGAGATATCGTATGTCAATTATGGGTAAACAAAAGTAAGAATGCTATAGATTGCGAAAAAACTACGGAAAACAATAGTGGATAATTCTTGAGTGAAAGTGATAACTTTGGCGATGGTGAAAAATTATCTTAGTGTAGGCAAACAATAACTATCTTAAAATTATTTTTTGAACATTACTAAGAAGTAAAAGCCTTTTTTATACAAAGTAAAACCCATCACGGGGTGTAACGTGATGGGTTTTACTT
>CAVHVH010000121.1:715-6919 GCA_963639385.1 Oscillospiraceae bacterium | reverse complement strand
GAACTGGCACTTTGAACCGAAAAGAAACCAAAAGATGACAAAACGCAATTCTCCAAACAAAGAATGAACTTGGCGGTGGTAATTTATAGAACCACCCTATAAATATTTTCTCCCCCACACAAAAAGCCACAAAGCTATGAATGAGAGTCATAATAAATTAGTAATTTTGCATACGCTGAATTATGAGCGAATATCAACAACCTATAAATACATAAAATTGTAGACAATATAATTATGAACAACAGACATAAAGGTATAGCTGCAATAAATACCGCCAGTTATATAAAACGCGAATTAACAGACATTTTATTCATCACATTCGGCATATCCCTATATGCCTTTGGATATACATCTTTTATACTTCCTGAGAAGTTTGTAATGGGAGGTGTTTCCGGTATATCCGCATTATTATATTATGCCTTTGACATTCCTACAGCCCTCTCTATTTGGATACTAAACCTCATGTTACTGCTTATTGGTATCAGAGCTATCAACAAACAATTTGCCATCCGTACGGTTATCGGGGTAAGTATATTATCTATAGTTATCGGCATCATGCAACCATTCTTTGCAAACCATCCTGTAATAACTATCGGAGAAGACCGATTCATGCATGTACTTATCGGGGGCATGCTTGGTGGAGCTGGACTTGGCATTGTATTTAGCCACAATGGATCTACCGGAGGAACAGATATAATTGTTGCATGGTTAAACAAGAAATTTAGTCTAAGTTTTGGTCGAGCCATGCAGTTTATTGACTTCTCTATTATTTGTTCTTCATACCTATTGTACCAAAGTACCGAGATCATTATTTACGGTATTGCCTTCACCCTAATCGCTAGCGTTACATGCGACTATATTATTAACGGTACAAGACAAACAGTACAATTTCTTATCATATCCAAGAAATATGAGGAAATAGCAGACACCATTAACAACGATGTAAATCGTGGAGTAACCTTACTTCAAGGAACTGGTTGGTTCTCTAAACAAGATGTACATGTATTGATGGTTTTGACACGAAAATATGAATCACAAGAGGTACTGAATTACATAAAAGCTATTGATCCAGACGCTCTAATTTCCCAAACCTTCTGCCATGGCGTATTCGGCCAAGGGTTTGACACCATCAAATAAGGGTTGTTCTATAAATTAAAATTAGGCATTTCCTATATTCAACAATCATTGCAACATGATAGTCGCTGGAAGTATAGAACTATCTCATTTTCTTCTTCCTCAAGTTTTTAGGTAGTGGCACATATATGGGCAGATCTTACTTACAATATCATGCCGTGCATATTAAAAAAGATTGGTTGTCTCACGACAACCAATCTTTCTAAACCTTAATAATCTAATACCATGAAAAACACGCTGCAAATATAATTAATATCCTATTTGCATACAAGTACATTGCGCAAATTTTGTCCTATTATAACATTTGTTAACTATGCGCAATAAAAATATGTATTTTTTTACAATTCGCTTATTCCTCATATTCTACTCTTTTGTGACTTTCAAACTCTAGAAACTTTATATTTACTATTCGCGGCATTAAAGCTATAACGGATACCTATCATAACGCTGCTTGTTGAGTAGGTAACGTAAAATAGTATCAGAAATCTATACCTTGCGACTTCATTGCATTGCTGGCAAGGCGTACATAGTCTACACCAAGATTCTCAAAGCGTACAAGACTATTATAAACGGCGTGTCTGATACCCATATCGGGATCTTTGAGTGCCGTAGCAGCTTGATCCAAAAATTCGTTTATTCCAAGTTCATTGGGCGACATGCCACGGGCAAAAAGATGTCCCAATATGTTATACGCTGCTATTTGATGGTACTTTTTATCACTTGCAATCCACTCGTAAGCCATAACTGAGGCAAATGGCAGATATTGGTATAGTTTAAGCGCTGTTATTTCGGCTATCTCCTGCGTATGCGTCTGTTCCATCCATATTTCGGCTACTTCTGGTAACATTTGTTCTGCTGGCATTATCATGGTCGCCAATATTTTGCATTCGCGTATATTTTCTTTCCATAGGCTTATGGCCAAATCATAATCTTTGCCATATTCTTCTGCCAATTTCTGCAATTGTGGCAACGAAACGCCCCAATTAATTTTGTAATCAGCCCCTTTCTCACGCATAGAATGCGAGGCCGGCCCATTCATCATAGACCGGAACGATTGTTTTATAGCTTTAAGTTTCTCGTACGTATCTCCTATCATAAACATCCATATTCTTTAGAGTAGCGTAACATTTGTTCGTTGTAACCCTCGGTATAATCGACCTTGATATCTACAATCTTACCATCAGTGCTATACTTGGGAGTTAAGCGAGGATTTATGAAACCTTTATAAGGGGCTATATTGAGCCTTTTATACCGTTTCAGTATTTCTTTGTGCAGTACGGGGTCAATCTTTACGGCATATCGTTCAACCAAATCACGGGCTGCCTCAAAGTCACCCTCACTCTTAATACGTTGTATTTCATATAGTAATTGGCCAAACCTTTTGCGCAGTACATTATAATCTTTAATTATAAGATATGTCTTTGAGTTCCGGCGTTCCAAACTGATGCATCCCTCTCCTTTTTCCAAAACCCAATAGGCTATCAATGCCCGGTTGCGCATATGCGCTTCTTCTATATTGTTTCCAGGGGTAATTCTTACCAACTGTGTCATTAGCCCATTCATAAGATAGGTATAATACTGAGCTTTATAAGCCTCTTCGTTAGGAGTCAACCCCAATTCTACTAACTTTGCATCTGGCAAATAATAAAGTCCGAAAAGATCTGCACGGGCTTCCTCAATGGTAGAACCATAGGCTTTTAGGGCATCCGAAGAAACACCAGGCAACAGTTGCCCACTTCCATGTCCTAGACATTCATGCAAGTCAGTATGCAGATCATCACACAGCTCACCATATTTATGGATAAGCTCCAGGGTTGACAAGTCTCCTACAAATTCTTCCAAGAAGCCATTGCCACTGCTTGCTTTGTTATATGCCTCGGTAAGATTGCCTATTGTTACACTCTTAGAGCCATGCCTTGCTCTTATCCACTCAGCATTGGGAAGATTAATTCCGATGGCAGATGCCGGATATTCATCCCCCCCCAGCATAGCAGCACATACTACGTTAGCCGTAACACCTCTTACCTGTTGCTTGCGGAATTGTGGCGCCACAGGAGAATGGTCTTCAAACCACTGAGCATTGTCGCTAATGGTTCGTGTACGCTTGGTGGCTTCTACATCTTTGTATTCTACAATACCTTCCCATGACCCTTTGAGTCCTAACGGGTCTCCATATACTTCTATAAAACCATTGATAAAATCTATCTGCCCTTCTTGTTCTTTTATCCATTCGATAGAATAACTGTCAAATATGGAAAGGTCGCCCGTCTTATAGTATTCTATAAGCAAAGCTATTACCTTACGTTGCTGCTCATTTTCAGCCACTTCTGCCGCCCGTTTCAGCCAAAAGATTATCTCTTTTATGGCTTTGCCATAAAAGCCGGATTCGATATATTTCAGTTCTTCGATTATGCCGTTTTCTTTAACAAGTTTTGAATTAAGACCAAACGATGGCGGACAACCGTCCTTTACCGTATCCCTTAGAGCCTTGTAATATTGCTCCACTTCGTACTGCGTTACATCTTGATAAAAGTTGCATGCCGATGTCTTTACCAAGTCTTCCCCATCGGTCTGATTTACACGCTTGGGCATAAATTCAGGATCGAATATAGCGCGATAAATATCCTGGCGTTCATCTTCGTTATCAAAGAATTTTACATTTAAAGAGTCTATTACATCATCTAAAAATAGAGGGGTAAATCCTGGCACGAATTTCTCGCACCCATAGTGATGATAAATTCCCTTAGAGAACCATATACGTTTAAGATAAACCTCCAATTCTCTAAAAGCCTTACATCGCCGATTACCTTGATAATTTAGGTGGATATACTCCAACATCTTACGGATACGGATATTATATCGTCCGAATTGGTCGAATGTGATATCACGTCCCCAAAGAGTGGCCTGGGATAAATAATAAATGTATGATTTCTGATGGACTGTCAACTGGTCAAATCCTTTAAGACGATAGCGTAGCATCTGAATGTCTGCAAAACGTTCATCAGTATATTCGAATTCTCCTTTCTTATGTTGCTTAGCCGAAGAGGTTCGCTGAAAATAGCGCATTCTGTAATCGCGCGGGGTACAGCCATTAATTTTGAAAAATGCAGCATAAAACGATTGACGATTGGCAAAACCTACCATCTGCGATATATCTTCCATATTTAGGTCTACATACCTACGGTCGGTGAGTATCGCCATGGCTTCATCAATACGAAACTTGTTGACAAACGATGTATAGTTCTTATGAAAACGCACGTTAACTACAGCAGATATATAACGGGTGTTCGTTCCTAAATCTTCTGCAAGATTCTTGGCTGAGTAATTCCTATCTTTATATTTTTTCTGAATAAGGATTATCTCCAAAATTTTCTGCTTAAGTTCATCCATTAGCTTCGGATTGACTAGCGACTGGTAGGCAGCCTTACTTTCTTTAGTTTTTGTAAGATTGTATTTTGCCATATTCAATTATATATAAAGGGTGTTCTAAATATTGCCACTATATGTTAACCTTTTCCATATTTTATTCTGCCGAGAAATCGGCTACCATCTTACGGTACATAGAGTACATACGCGTACGGTCAATATACCCTACCAACCGATTGTTTACATCAACCACTGGCAGATATTGGGCGTTGCTTTTTTCAAACTTTCGCATAGCTTCGTCCATAGGGTCATTTTCACCTATCTTGTCTGAACAGGGCGACATAAGTTGCTCTACTATAAATCTATTATAGAGTTCTGTTCTGAAAATGATATGACGGTTGCGCGTCATATTAACTTCTCCCAAAAGCGTTCCGCCTTTATCCAGTACTGGCAAGAAACTTGTATGGCTGTCACTATATGCCTTGACTAACTTGCTCAGAGGCATATCTGGAGTCACTGCAGTAAATTCACGTTCAATAAGATTATCAAGTCGCATCAGTGTAAGAATAGACTTATCTGTATGGTGTGTCAACAGTTTTCCTTGTCGAGCCAGTCGCATAGCATAGATACTGTGTGGCTCAAAAATGCTTATCGTCATAGTAGAAACTACACTAACAATGATAAGCGGCATAAAAAGCTGATAGCCTCCCGTGAGTTCTGCTATAAGGAATATGCCGGTCAATGGGGCATGCATCACCCCTGCCATTACCCCCGCCATACCTAGTAGGGTAAAGTTTTTTTCAGGAACGTATGCTCCAAATTGGTTCATATTCCACAACCGGGCGAAGAAGAAACCACCAAAGCCACCAATAAACAGCGATGGAGCAAAAGTTCCACCGCAACCTCCACCTCCATTGGTTGCCGATGTAGCAAACACTTTTGTAAGCAATACAAGCCCCACATAGACTACAAGCAGATTATTGTGACCATAGAAGAGCGAATTGTTCATAACATGATTCCACTCGTTTGGGGTAGTTCCGTTAAGCAATATATTGATAGCACTGTACCCTTCGCCATAAAGTGACGGAAAAAGGAAAATAAGCGGACTCAATACCAAGCCGCCCGCCAACAACCTTAGGTAGGGATGTTTTGCCAACTGAGCAAAACCATTCTCGCAGGCGGTCATTGTACGCATAAAGTAAAGACTGGTAAGACCGCAGAACACGCCTAGCAGTATATAAGAAGGCACACGATCAAGTCCCCACATACTGTCAAGATGAAAACTGAAGAGCGCATCGCTACCCATAAATATATAAGAGAAGCAAGTGGCCGTAACACACGATGTTAGAATAGGCAGCAACGAAGCCATGGAGAGGTCTACCATAAGCACCTCCAGCGTAAATACGAGTCCTGCTATGGGCGCCTTGAATATTCCAGCTATGGCTGCCGCAGCGCCACATCCCACCAATAATAGCAGACTCTTCTTTTCAAGATGGAAAGTTTGCCCTAGATTACTACCTATGGCCGAACCGGTCAGTACAATTGGCGCCTCGGCTCCTACCGATCCTCCAAACCCGATAGTGATAGCCGATGCCACTACAGAAGACCAACAGTTATGCGATTTCAGATGACTATTTTTGGTTGATATGGCATATAGTACACGGGTTATACCATGAGAGATATTGTCTTTGACAATGTATTTTA
>CAVHVH010000121.1:0-705 GCA_963639385.1 Oscillospiraceae bacterium | reverse complement strand
ATTACCGGAAAAAGCAAATATAGCAAGTTGTAGCTGGTAATTGTAAATCCGGTAGTAAGCAGAAGTTGTATTTCCTTGATTAGAGTATGCAGAATATAGGCTGCTATGGCAGCAAAGAATCCAATAAAAAATGCCAGTATCAAGGTACATTGCTTGTCAGACAAATGCTGCCTACTCCACTTCACTATTTTGGTCATCAAGGAAGTAGTGGGCATATCGGTATCAATATTTGCCATCGTTTTGAACAACTTATTTTCTTATTATCTTCACTTCACCATCTAGACCGAGTTTAATAATACTCGAAGGAGTATGAGGTTTGTGCTCTTGACGCCGTGAAAAGCATACATAATCTACCGCATCAATTATATCTTGCGATATATCGCAATAGTTGGCCGCAGCAGGTTGTCCGCTAATATTGGCGCTTGTGCTTACCAGCGCTTTCTGGAAGCGGTAGCACAATTCTTTAGAGAACGCCTCGCGAGTAATCCGCATAGCTATAGATCCGTCAGCAGCTATCAGGTTAGGGGCCAAGTTTACAGCACCATCAAGTATAACGGTAGTGGGCTTATCGGCCAGTTCCAATAAGTCCCATGCTACAGCAGGCACTTCACGTACGTATCGCTGCAGGCGTGCATCTGAATCGACCAGGCAAATCAATGCTTTCGAATCATCGCGTTGCTTAATTTTATACACTTTGGCCACAGC
>CAVHVH010000120.1:6522-6996 GCA_963639385.1 Oscillospiraceae bacterium | reverse complement strand
TAGCGGCGTAAAGGATAACTCTAGCTTCGTAAACCATAACTTTATGATAAAAATAAGCATCACGAGAATCGCGTCGATTTCACCGACCACCCTTTTGCTTGCAAAAACCGCCCTTAATTTCGACTTTTAATTAAGAAAGTTTAACGTATCATTTTGTTACTTGTTTATTGAATTTGTTGCGCCCAATCTCGTCTATCTCTCCGCTAAAAAATAATGTCAAAATCAGTCTGCCCACATCTTACAATAGCTTGTGGGTGGTTCTAAAAAAAAATACCACCCTTGGGTTATTAGTGCTCGCCACTACATGGTAAAATGGAACTATGAAAACCGCAGAAGCTATGCTCTGTGTATAAAAAACTGGCGACAAGGCAATAAAATGTACTTATAAGCGTTATGTAGGTGTGTTGAAAAGATTCCTTTTAGCCGTGGTTATTGCTACGGCCGGGGTGATAGAAACCTCGGCGCAATACGATA
>CAVHVH010000120.1:0-6431 GCA_963639385.1 Oscillospiraceae bacterium | reverse complement strand
CCTGGCGCCGTTGGTAAAGAGTCAAAGCTGAACGTTACAGGTAGCTATGCCCTTGATTTTGCAGGCTTTGACAATAGTCCTCGTACTATGACCATTGCTGCCGATATGCCGCTATATATGTTTAAGCATTATCATGGGGTAGGTCTGCAGCTTATAAACGATAAGTTGGGTCTGTTTGAACATCAGCGCTTTGCGGCACAATATGCTTTTAAGTTGAAACTGATGGGTGGACTGTTGAGTATAGGTGTGCAAGGAGGACTGTTGAGCGAGAAATTCAATGGATCGAAAGCCGATACCGAAGAAGGCAATGACCCCGCCATACCTACTTCAGATGTCAATGGAGCAGGTATTGACTTGGGAGTAGGCTTATATTATACCCATGGACAATGGTATGCCGGAGCATCGGTGAGCCACGTTACAGCGCCCACCATTACTTTGGGCGATACTTACCAGCTTGATATAGAACGTACTTATTATTTGACCGGTGGATACAATATTAAGCTAAGAAATCCGTTTATTACTATAAAGCCCACTGCTCTGCTGCGTTATAACGGCTATGCTTACAGGGCCGATGTCTCGGCCCGAGTGGTGTATACCAATGACAAGCGCATGCTCTATGGTGGTCTATCGTACAGCCCAGGCAACTCTATCACCGCCCTTATAGGTGGTAGTTTTCACGGCATAGTGCTGGGCTACAGTTACGAAACATACACTTCTGCCAGTATTTCGGGCAATGGTAGCCATGGCCTCTTTGTAGGTTATCAGCACGACATCAATCTGGTAAAACGTGGCAAAAACAAACATAAAAGTGTGAGAATATTATAAAATGATGAAGAACAATAGCATTATAACACTCGGCGTGGCGCTGGTAACAGTGGCGCTTACAAGCTGTTTTGGCAGCAAGACTGCCGTTTCGGGCGGCCGTGGTGGCGAGGTAACAGGTGTGGGCGGTCGCGCATTTGCCGAACCTACCCCCTATGGCATGACTAAGATAGAGCGTGGCTCGTTGCACATGGGACTGGACCGTCAGGATTCGCTTTGGGGCATGAAGACACCCGTAAAAGATGTGTCGGTAGATGGCTTCTGGATGGATGAAACAGAGGTGACCAACTCAAAGTATAAGCAGTTTGTAGAATATGTAAGAGACTCTATTCTGCGTACCCGACTGGCCGACCCCGCTTATGCTGGCGACGAAACCTATGTGATAACCGAAGATAAGTACGGTGAGCCCGTAACGCCACATATAAACTGGAAAAAGCCGTTGCCCCGCAAACCCAACGAAGACGAACAGCGCGCCATAGAGAGCATGTATGTAACCAACCCCGTTACCGGTGAAAAGCTACTCGACTATCGCCAACTTAACTACAAGTACGAAATATACGACTACACCACGGCTGCACTGCGCCGTAACAGGCTTAATCCGCAGGAGCGTAACCTTAATACCGATGTAACCATAGATGCCAACGAGGTAGTGATGATATCTAAAGATACCGCATATATAGACGACAACGGTAATATAGTACGTGAGTCTATTAACCGTCCGCTTAGCGGTCCGTGGGATTTCCTCAATACCTATATAGTAAATGTGTATCCAGATACAACTGTATGGGTAAACGATTTTCGTAACTCTGACAACGAGATGTATCTGCGCAATTATTTCAGCAATCCCGCCTACAATGATTATCCTGTAGTGGGCGTTACATGGGAACAGGCCAATGCTTTCTGTGCTTGGCGTACCGACTATCTGTTGAAAGGCATGAGCGGCGAGGCTCGTTATATACAGCGCTACCGTCTGCCCACCGAGGCCGAATGGGAATACGCTGCACGCGGAAAAGCCGGCAACGAATTTCCATGGGAAAACAAAGACGTGAAGAATGGCGACGGATGTTTCTATGCCAACTTCAAGCCAGACCGTGGCAACTATACCAAAGATGGTAATCTGATAACAAGTAGGGTAGGGATATATGCCGCCAATAGCAACGGACTATACGATATGGCAGGAAACGTGGCCGAGTGGACCAGTACTGTATATACAGAAGCTGGTGTAGAGGCTATGAACGACCTTAACCCACAACTGGATTATAAGGCTGCACAAGAAGACCCATACCGTCTAAAGAAGAAGAGCGTGCGCGGCGGTTCGTGGAAAGACCCTGAGTCGTTTATCCGTGCGGCATGGCGTACATGGGAATACCAGAACCAGCCCCGGTCGTATATAGGCTTCCGCTGTGTGCGTAGCCTGGCCAATTCAACAAGTACCAAACAAAAGAAAAACAAGAAATAACATACCGCAGTATGACCGAATACAGTAAATACAATATCGTATACCGTCTGCAAAAGTGGATGGATAGCGTGCCCGGACAGACATTCCTCAACTACGCCTATAGCTGGGGTGCATCTATCGTAATTTTTGGTACCCTATGTAAACTTACCCATTTGCCCGGAGCCAATTTTTGGTTGTTCCTGGGTATGGGAACCGAAGTCTTCGTGTTCTTTATCTCGGCTTTCGACCGTCCGTTTGACAAGACTGCCGATGGTCGCAATCTTCCTACCCATGTAGAGGAAGAACCGGATACTGAAGCCTCTGTCACTGCATCTGCTCCACAGGCATCTGCCCCGCAAACCGTGATAGTAGGCGGTACATGTGGCGTGTACTCGGGGGTAGCCCCCGCATCTCCAGGAACGCCCGTAGCTTCTGTATCATCTACAGAATCAGCCCCAGTGGTTGGGCAGCAAGTGGTTACCCCGCTACAGACAATGGCCGCCGACAATGGTGAAATGGTACAGGCACAGAACGACTATGTAGAAGAGTTGAAACGTTTGGTTGAGACACTGGGTAAGGTTAATGAGCAGAGCTCACGTTTGGCTACTGATAGCCTGGAGATGGAAAACCTTAACCGTACACTTACTGGAATAAGTCGTGTCTACGAGATGCAGCTGAAGAGCGCCAGCCAGCAGATAAGTACTATAGACCAGATTAATGAACAAAGTAAGAAAATGGCCCGACAGATAGAACAGCTCAATCTTATCTATAGTCGTATGATAGAGGCCATGACCCTGAATATGCAGGCCCGTACCCCAGGTCAGTAATCTAACCCACATACTGATGGCAATTAAGAAAAGACAGATAACCCCTCGCCAGAAGATGATAAACCTTATGTATGTCATCCTCATGGCGATGTTGGCTCTCAATATATCTACCGAGGTGCTCAACGGCTTCTCCATAGTAGAAGAGAGCATAAACCGCACCACGGCCAATTCGTCTGAAGAAAACCGCAGTCTTTACAGTAGGTTTGAACAGCAGATGAAAACCAATCCAGAGAAAGTGCGCCAGTGGTTTGCCAAGGCTATGGCTGTAAAGCAGATGAGCGATTCGCTATACACCTTTGCCCAACAACTGAAAGTACAGATAGTGACCCAGGCCGATGGCAAAGACGCCGATATGGCCAATATCAAGAACAAAGACAACCTTGAGGCCGCCAGTAATGTTATGCTGGCTCCCGTAACGGGAAAAGGTGCCGCTCTGTACAAGGCCGTAAACAATTACCGTGAACGCATTCTTACCATGGTTACCGACGAGCGTCAGCGCAAGATAATAAGCAGCAATCTGGCCACAACCATACCAAAGGGTGCTCATGCTATGGGCAAGAACTGGCAACAGTATATGTTTGAGAATATGCCGGTGGCAGCAGCGGTAACTATGCTCTCCAAACTGCAGAGCGATGTGCGTTACGCAGAGGGAGAAGTGCTACATACACTGGTATCCAATATAGACCTCAAGGATATACGTGTGAATAAGTTGGAAGCCTTTGTTATTCCCGAGTCGAAGACCGTAGTAAGTGGCGATGCCTTCAACGCCCGCATTGTAATGGCGGCAGTAGACACTACCATGACGCCCGAAATATATATAGGTGGCCATCGCATTACGGGCAATAACTACCGGTTTACTGCCAGTGGGGTAGGTGAGCATTCTTTTGGCGGCTATATAACTATGCGCAATGGCAACGGCGATATAGTTCGTCGTGATTTTACCCAAAAATACAATGTGGTGGCACCGAGCGCTACCGTTTCGGCCGACCTAATGAATGTGCTCTATGCTGGATACGACAACCCTATAAGTATAAGTATACCAGGGGTAGCTCTCAGCGAGGTGCAGGCATCTATGACGGGCGGTTCGTTCCGTTCTATAGGTATGGGACGCTATATAGCCAAACCTTCGGCTGTGGGTAGCGATGTGACCATTACCGTAAGTTCGCGCCGAGATAACTCTACAAGACAGATGGGCAAGTTTACCTTTCATGTACGCAAACTGCCAGACCCAATGGCTTATCTCGTAGTGGGTACCGACCGTTATAAGGGAGGCGCCTTGTCAAAAGCTTCGTTGATGAGTATCGACCGCGTAAGTGCAGCCATTGACGATGGTCTGCTGGATATACCCTTCCGTGTGGTAAGCTTTGAAACAGTATTCTTTGACAATATGGGCAATGCAGTGCCCGTGGCCTCTAACGGAGCCCAGTTCTCCGAGCGCCAGCGCGAAACGTTCCGCCGGCTCTCGCGTAACCGCCGTTTCTATATACGCGGTGTTAAGGCAGTAGGTCCAGATGGCATTACCCGTACATTGTCATATCCTATGGAGGTAATAGTAAAATAAGAAAAAAGAGCTACAATGAAGAAAATATTTTTGATAGTACTCGCCGGAATGGTAACGACCGGCATGATGGCTCAGCCGGCAAAGCGGAAGGCCGAGCAGAAAACAACGGCTACAGCAAGCGGAGCCATTTCTACCCGTGCCCAAATATCGTTTCCCGTACAGACTAAGATGGCCGAGGATGTAGTTTGGAGGCGTGACATATACCGTGAACTTGATTTGCACGATGATGCCAATGCCAGCCTATATTATCCCGTCGAACCTGTAGGCAACCAGGTAAACCTGTTTACCTATATCTTCAAACTCATGATGACAGGCAATATCAAGGCCTACGAGTATAGACTTGATGGTAACGAGGTGTTTAACGACGATGCGCAGGTAAAGCTCAAGGCCTTTTTAGATAACTACCATATCTTCTATGAGAAGACTAACCGAGGAATCTATATTGACAATAGCGACATACCTTCGCGCGAGGTTACGGCTTATTATATCAAGGAGAGTGTGTATTACGACCAGTCTACGGCAACGTTTCACACACAGGTGCTGGCCTTGTGTCCTATCATGAAGCGCGAAGACGATTTTGGCGATGCTGCCACCGCATACCCGCTCTTCTGGGTTAAGTATGAAGATTTGGCACCGTTTCTGGTCAAGCAGACTGTGATGACGAGTAATCTGAACAATGCGGCTGTGATGAGTATGGACGACTATTTTGCCAAGAATATGTACCGCGGCAAGATATACAAAACCAATAATATGCTGGGCAAGACTTTGGCGCAGTACTGCCCGTCTGACACTGCTCTAACTAAGGAACAGAAGCGTATTGAGAATGAGATTGTGGCCTTCGAGCAGAACCTTTGGGGCGATAAGGTACGCAAGGACTCTCTCGATAGTATAGCTAATGTAGACAAGAATGTAAAACCGACAAAAAAGAATCGCCGTGCAACGGCTTCTACATCGGTACGTAAGACCAAACAGAAAACTACCAAGGCTGCATCGTCTTCATCGGCAGCGCGCGTCACAGTTCGCCGTCAACGCCACTGATTAAAGTATAAACTTGATGGTGGTAATTTTTAGAACCATCCTAAAACAATTACATATTAAGTATATAAACATAGAACAATGAAAAAGAAAATCTTTGCAACTCTTCTTCTTGCAGTTTTCATGATTGTAGGCACGGCTAATGCACAGATAAAATTTGGTGTCAAGGGCGGAGTCAATATGTCAGAACTGTCTATTAGCGGAAAGGTGTTAGACAAGTCAAACAACATAGGCTTCTATCTCGGTCCTACGGCCAAGATTTCTCTTCCGCTTACCGGGCTTGGTCTTGACGTGTCAGCTCTGTACAACCAGTATTCGGCCGATGTAACGGTAGAAACGGGCAACGAGCAGATTACTGGCACCGATGCCACGCTTACTGTAAAGCAGTTAGCCATACCGGTTAACGTGCGCTATGGCGTAGGTTTGGGTAGCTTGGCCAGCATCTATGCTTTTGCCGGTCCACAGTTTGCCTTCAACCTGTCTGACGATATCAGCAGTATCGACTGGAAATGGAAAAATACCTATATGAGTGTGAATGTAGGTGTGGGCGTTTCTCTGCTTAACCATCTCCAGGTTAATCTAAACTACAACATAGGTTGCGGTAAGTCTGGCGAGAGTAGTGCTTCAGGCGCAGTGCGCCAGGCCTTCAATGCCAAGAGCAATGCATGGCAGTTGGGATTGGCATATTATTTCTAGGGTGGTTCTAAAAATTACCACCGCCAAGTTCATTCTTTGTTGGGAAAATTGC
>CAVHVH010000119.1:5598-7022 GCA_963639385.1 Oscillospiraceae bacterium | reverse complement strand
GTTTTCGACATCATCCGCATCTGTTGATAACTTCAAAATTACCCCCAAATGGGCTGTTTTTGGCCAAAACTTTGCGACTTTTTATCGAAAAAAATGGGGCGAAAATTGCCCGTTTTATAACATTCGTTAACTATAATCGTACGCTATTTGTTAAATGTTCTAAATGCACTTTTACAAGCGCTTACAATTTGAAAGTAAAAACCACTTGCAAGTTCTAAAATGTAAAGCCATGATAAATTAACGCCTTTCATCACAAAACCCACTCTTCACTACATTCTACGAAAACAGACAACCCAACAGTAAGTTTATTGCAGGGTATAGGCCTTAGTAAAAATTTATTTCCAAAACAGAGTTAGCTTCTCGGATATTATATATACCTTTGCCATGTGTCAGATATTCATTTGGGACAGTTCTATGAATTACGTCCTTATTTGAGAGGTAACAGCACTTGAGCAAGTGACTTTTCTGACAACAGATTAAAAACTTATTGTTATCCAACGACTTGTTTTTCAAAAAAAAACACGAGCCTGCTAACTTAAGAAAACATGAAAAGAACACGCGCATTTTCTAACCTGTTACTCCTTTGGGGGGCAGTCTTTATACTAACAGGGTGCACTGCGCAGACTACCGACAAAAGCACCTACATAAACGGGCATCACTTTGTAGACCTCCAATTGCCAAGCGGCTTGCTTTGGGCAGAGACTAACATTGGAGCCGATATGCCCACTAACTATGGCACGCAGTATGCCTGGGGCGAAACGCAGACCAAGACCGACTACTCACAAGCCACCTATCACTACGGTACCGATTTTGAGAAGATGACGCGCTACTGTGATGCTGACCACAAAACCACACTTATAGCCAGCGACGATGTAGCGGCCACCCTATGGGGAGAGGGATGCCGCATGCCCACCTATGAAGAGTTGGAAGAATTGGGCGACACTACCAACTGTCGATGGACTTATACCGAGAAGCGTACGCCCAAAGGCGACCGTGTAAAGGGCTACGAAGTGAAGAGTGTGCGCAATGGTAACTGCATTTTTCTCCCTTCAGCAGGTGCCCATAATGGCAAGAATTATTTCCGAGAAGACGGACTTTACTGGACCTCCAGTCTGGCTCCACGTTCCAACGGCGAAGCATTTTGCCTCTATTTCAACCTTGGCCATTATTCCTATTATATGAACGACCGCTCCATAGGAGCTTCAGTGAGGGCGGTTTTAGAACCAAATAAGGTCAATTAACTTAAGATATTCCAAAAAAATACCGCTATATATATAAATAATGTATAAATTGGTCAAAAACTTATGTATTAAAGTCAAAAAACAAAATAATCAATATCAACAATCCACTAATTTTGCAAAAAACTAAAAATCTGAAATTAATCATGAAGAATCAAGACTGTTTCTTTGCGGTTGACTTAGGAG
>CAVHVH010000119.1:1192-5588 GCA_963639385.1 Oscillospiraceae bacterium | reverse complement strand
CAGCGGAAGAACTATTATCGGCAGCCTAGACAACGACAAGGTTACATTAGAGGAAATCTCACGTTTCGGCAACCCACTCATTAACGTCAACGGCTTTTTCTACTGGGATCTTTTTGCCCTTTACAACGAGATTATCAAAGGGTTGAAAACAGCCGTAGCACGTGGACTCAACATTACAAGCATAGGTATAGACACCTGGGGGTGCGACTTTGTATGCATAGGCGAAGACGGGCAACCATTGCGCAATCCACTGGCCTACCGCGACCCACACACCATGGGCATGATGGAACGCTACTTTGACACCAAGGTAAGTCGTGCCGAAGTGTACCAACGTACCGGAATCCAATTTATGAATTTCAACTCGCTCTTCCAACTATATACCATGGGCGAAATGGGCAACACCGCACTGAAGAATGCCAAGAAGATACTCTTCATGCCCGATGCTCTGAGCTATATGCTTACCGGAAACACAGTATGCGAATATACTGTGGCCTCGACTTCAGAAATACTAAACCCCACCACGGGCGATCTAGACGAGACATTACTTGAAAGCATCGGACTGAAGCGCGAGCAATTCGGCACAATGACCCACCCTGGCACCCAAATAGGCGTAGTAAACGAGGCTGTAAGAAAGCAAACCGGACTGGGCGAAGTACCCGTAATAGCCGTAGCTGGGCACGACACTGCCAGCGCCGTAGCTGCAGTACCGGCAAAGGACGAAAATTTTGCATACCTAAGCAGCGGCACATGGAGTCTTATGGGTATAGAATCGAAAAAACCCATTATCAACGACCGCAGCTACGACTTGAACTTTACCAACGAAGGCGGTGTAGACGGAACAACCCGATTCTTGAAGAACATATGTGGCATGTGGCTCTACGAGCGTTGCCGCCAAGAATGGACCGACTTAGAGCATTTGGGGCATTTAGAACTGCAGAAAGAGGCCTGGGAGATAAAAGACAACAAGAGTTTTATTTTCCCTGACGACCCTTGCTTTACCAATCCAGACTCTATGGTAGATGCCATACAGCAGTATTGCCGAGAGCACGGCACACCCGTACCCCAGACCCATGGCGAAATTATACGCTGCATCTTCGACTCATTGGCCCGCCGCTACAGTGAAGTACTGGGGTACCTTCGTGAATTCAGCGATACCGAAATAAAAGTACTCCATATCATTGGTGGCGGTTCGAAGAACGACTTCCTGAACCAGCTTACCGCCGACGCCTGCGGCATTACCGTACTGGCAGGTCCGCAAGAGGGTACTGCCTTAGGTAATGTAATGTTACAAGCCAAGGCAGCTGGTGCTGTGAAAGATATTTGGCAAATGCGCAGTATCATTGCCAACTCTGTAGAAATGAAGAAATATGAACCAAAAAATAAATAATCATGAAAGTAGAAACTATTGAACAAAACTACGCTATTGCCAAAGCACGCTACGCGGAATTAGGCATAGACACAGACAAGGCCATAGCCAGTCTTGAGAAGACTCCAATATCACTACACTGCTGGCAAGCCGACGACGTAACTGGATTCGAAAGCAACACCGCTCTCACTGGAGGCATACAGGCCACAGGAAACTACCCCGGGAAAGCACGCAACGTAGACGAGTTGCGCCAGGATATAGAGAAAGTACAAACACTTTTGGCCGGAAATCACCGTCTGAATCTTCATGAGATATATGGTGAGTTCGATGGAAAATTCGTTGACCGCGATCAGGTTGACGTATCCTACTTCCAAGGATGGATAGAATGGGCCAAAGAGCACAACTTAAAGCTCGACTTCAACTCAACCAGTTTCTCGCATCCAAAAAGCGGAAATCTGTCGCTCGCCAACCCCGACAAGGCCGTACGCGATTTCTGGATAGAACATACCAAACGATGCCGCCGTATCGCCGATGCTATGGGAAAAGCCCAGAACGACCCTTGTATCATGAACATTTGGGTTCATGATGGTAGCAAAGACCTTACCGTAGAACGCTACCGCTACCGCCAGATACTCAAAGAGAGCCTCGACGAGATTTTAGCAGAAAACCTGCCCCACATGAAGCCATGCCTGGAGGCAAAACTCTTCGGCATCGGACTGGAAGCATACACTGTAGGATCACACGACTTCTTTGCAGGATACTGCTCGAAAAACAATGTAATATACACGCTGGACACTGGCCATTACGAGCCAACAGAAAATGTAAGCGACATGGTTTCGAGCCTTCTGCTCTTTGTACCAGAACTGATGCTACATGTAAGTCGCCCCATGCACTGGGATTCAGACCATGTAACTCTGTTCGATGACAACACCCGCAACCTGTTTGCCGAACTTGTACGAGCCAACGCTCTTGACCGCGCCCATATCGGTCTAGACTATTTTGACGCTTCAATTAACCGCATAGGTGCCTATGTTATCGGTGTTCGCGCTGCACAAAAATCGCTTCTGCAAGCCCTACTCGAACCGCTTGATACTTTGCGCAAATACGAAGACGAAGGCAAGGGATTTGAGAGACTGGCCCTTTTGGAAGAGGTAAAGACTCTACCTTTCGGAGCAGTATTTGACTATTTCAACCTAAAGAACAATGTACCAGTAGGCGAAGAATATATAGCCGAAGTACAGAAATACGAACGGGAAGTATTGGCCAAGAGACAATAACTCATCCCACTTTTTAATTAAGCAAAGGCATCACCTATATCGGGGCGATGCCTTTGCTTTTTTTATACGGTATGGCATTATACCAAACATCATAAAAATGCTCCACTCAGAGAGCAGAGCATTTTTCTATACAAGGGCGGTTCTATAAGTTACCGCCATTTATTCACTATTGAAGAAGGCGTTTTACTATCAGCGTGGAAGATTAAATACCTTCGACATCTCGGCCATTTCAGCCTGGCTCATACCATCGGGTTCATAACCCATGCATTTGGCATTGATGTATATCTTGGCACTCTTTGAGAGCACATCTATTTGGTCAAAAGCATCCATCACATCAAGTCCCTTGGCAAAGACACCATGCTTTTCCCACATAACCACATCGTACTCCTCCAGTTCACGCAGAGTACCCTCTGCCAATTCCAAACTTCCTGGTATAGCATAAGGCACTACGCCCAAACCTAATGGACAAAATGCCTTGGTCTCAGGAATCATGCTCCACAACAGATTGCTAAGAACGTCTTTACCCATAAATTTCTTATTGTGGCTCATGGCCACCAATTCTATGGGATGAGTATGCACCGTAGCCGTATAAGGCGAGCCCGATTCTATCATACGGTTATGTACAGACAAATGGCTTGGTAGCTCAGAGGTAGGCAGCACCACATTGTCGGCTATAATAACATAGCTTTCGCAATCGTCAAGAATACGTATCACACTACCATTCTCCATTGGCCAGCGAGCCAAGTCGCGCATACGTTTACCTGTTCCCTTGCAGTAGAAATAGCAACCGCGCAAATGAGGCAGGGTTACGCCAATATGCCTTATCTGATCAATCGCCGGCATATGCTTAATCTCGTCATCCACGTATTTGGTAATGTTTACAGTTATGTTACCGCCATTGCGCTCGGCCCATCCGTTCTGCCACAGATAGCCGGCCACTTCAGCCACTTGGTCTATCTCTTTTTTTAGGAGAGGCCGCCCATCTAAAATACTTTTCATGATGTATATTATTAATTATTAATGTATATTATTTACGGTCTATATTGCGAAAATCGCTCGGCTTAAGCCCCGTCTTAAGTTTGAATTTAGACGAAAAATAATCGGGCGAATCAAAATTAAGCATATAGGCAATTTCCTTAACAAACAGGTCGGTTGTAGACAAGAGTTCTTTGGCACGTTGCAATTTGATATCTTGTTGATAGAGTGCCGGAGAGATGCCTGTAAATTCCTTAAACAGTTTACGGAAGCTAGAATAGCTTACGCCCAGTTGTTCGGCTATTTGTTGCACGGTAAGGTCGCTCTCAACCTCTTTTCGCATGATAAAACGCGCTCTGTTTATCAGATCCACATGCTCACTATTCTTACTAAGTTGGATATTGCGCTCCAGTGAATACATTATTCCCACCAAATGGTTTACAATACCCGCCAACAATTGCTGCGAATATGCAGCTTCTTGAACGGCTGCATGATAAGCCTCATCATAAAGACGAATGATAACATCAGAAAATCCTACATGATAGATAGGATGTTGAGGAGTAAGAAAACCTGCACGCACGCGGTCGTCAACATTGCGACCACTAAACCCTATCCAATAGCAGCTCCAACCCTGCGGACCGGGATGATAAGTGTGCCATTCATGGGGAAAGAGAAGGAACATATCACCCTCGCGAAGATTTGCCTGTCGCTGGTTGGTAGTTTCAAAAACCCCCTCTCCTCTTGTTACATAAAGTAGCTGATACTCGTTAAGTTCCCT
>CAVHVH010000119.1:0-1182 GCA_963639385.1 Oscillospiraceae bacterium | reverse complement strand
CCTACCCTTTTCCACATCAAAATAATAGCCATCGGCATGGCCCTTGGTAGGATACTCATCACCATTATTTATCTCTTCATAGCCTACCGTACTGATAGTGAGCCCCCAAAGTTGGTCGCGCTCGTTGGTTACTAAATATTTGCTTTTCTGCATATGATGTTTTTTATTAGATATTGCAAAGATAAGCAATTCTCGTCAACCAACCTTGTTTTTTGGCATTATTTTTTTCTTTGGGTTTATTTTTTTATTTATAATTTTCAACAGCGGTTTTTCATCTATAAGTTATTGCTATTCATATACTACCATCATTTCATCTTAATAGGGACACCATGTGTGTTCTTAACCTCTTTCATAACAAACACACTATAAAAATAACCTACACTATCAAGGTTGCCCAGTCTGGTACGCATAAATTCTTGATACGAATCCATGTCTTTTGTCTGTATCTTCAATATAAAATCGTATTCACCACTGGTGTTATAACATTCAGTTATTTCATCTATACTCTGTATAGCTTCCATAAAATCATCCATGAGTATCTGCGAATGACGCTTTAGGCGCATGTTACAAAGCACGGTAATACCATTGTCGGTCTTCTTGGCATCGAGCTCAGCATGATAGCCACGTATAAAACCTTCGCGCTCAAGGCGCTTTTGCCGTTCGTAAGTGGGAGAAGTAGACAAATTAACTCTCATGGCCAACTCTTTTACAGTAAGAGTACTATCGGTCTGTAAGATCTGCAATATTTCACGATCAGTATTATCAAGTTCTGAATATTTCATAAAACATAGAATAATTTTCTGATATAATTAATTATTTCGGCACAAATGTAGTACATTTTCCTTATTTGCCAAAATTTTCTTTACATCCAATAAAAATATTTATACCTTTGCCAGCGAAATTAAAAAGAATTAAAATATAAACGTACTATTATGAGCAAGACTATCAATGGTATACAAGTACCAAAGCGAGCCGACTTTGTTGGCAGTTTCCTACGTCCGAAAGACCTATCAGAGAGCAACCGCGACGAGTATGTAGCCCAGCTTACAAGCAAACAGAAAGAATTAGGCTATACCCTTATCACCGACGGTGAATTCAACAGAACCTTTTGGCACCTTGACTTCTTTTGGGGATTCGGTGGCGTAGCACACGAAAAGGGTGGCGATGTAAACTTCAATGGCG
>CAVHVH010000118.1:0-7050 GCA_963639385.1 Oscillospiraceae bacterium | reverse complement strand
CCATCGGCTGAGACCAACTCGTCAATATACCTCTTACGCTCAAAAATCATGCTTTACGTCATATTTTTGTGGAATTCCACAGATTTCTGCTGCAAAAGTACGTATTTTATCCCATCTATCAATATTAAGCATAGTTTTTTTGTTCTATTGATTGACATTTTCTAAAGAAACCTACAAAATTTGCAAGCAGTAGCAATTTTTGCACACAAATATGCCTAATAAAATTGTTCTCAAAATCCCTATTTCAATAACTAACACAACCATGCAAAGGAAATCCATACAAGAATATGCTAACAATAGATAGCTATAAAAAAATCCCACCGTTAAAGGACGATGGGCACCTAATGTTCACAACGGAATAATCCTTATTGTGATTTGCTAAAAATTTTCAGCAAAAATACAAAGTTTATTCGATTTATCCAAAATTATTCAATATCATTTCATATTTTTGTAAAATATATTTTAGCTAATATACCCATAACTATGAAAACTAAATATATTCTTGGCCTGGACCTTGGAACTAACAGTATAGGTTGGGCATTGGTAAATTGCGAAGAGAAAGAAAATACTTGCCGTCTTTCTGGCATAGTTGATGCTGGCAGCAGAATAATACCTATGGACGCTGCCATGCAGAGCGATTTTGCTAAAGGCAATACCGTATCCCAAACTAAAGACAGAACACAGTATAGAGGAGTGCGCCGACTGCGCGAACGACATCTGCAGCGCCGCGAGCGCTTGCACCGAGTGCTATCGTTGATGGGGTTTCTGCCACAGCATTACGCCGATAAACTAACCCGTTATGGCAAATTTAAAAGTGGTGTAGAATGCCGACTACCATGGGCCGAGAACAATGAAGGAAAACCCGTATTCTTGTTTACAGATTCCTATAACAAAATGCTACAATTGTTTTGGCAGGAACACCCGGAAATGATGGAGGCTGGGCTAAAAATACCCTACGATTGGACAATATACTATCTCCGGCAGAAAGCGCTACATGAGTCTATTAGCAGTCAGGAATTAGCATGGATACTACTCAATTTCAACCAAAAACGCGGTTACTACCAGCGTTGCGAAGAGGCTGATACTGACAACACCAAGAAAGAAGAGTATTATGCCCTAAAGGTTATCAATGTAGTAGACAGTGGCGATAAGAAGGGCAAAGACACGTGGTACAACATAATTCTTGAAAATGGCATGGTGTATCGCCGCCCAGCCAAGGAGAAGCCCGACTGGGTAGATAAGGTGAAGGAATTTATAGTTACCACCCAACTGAATGAAGACGGAAATCCGAAGGCTGACAAAGAGGGAAATATAAAGCAAAGCTTCCGTATGCCAGGCGAAAACGATTGGAAATTGCTGAAGATAAAGACTGAAAACGATATAGCCAAATCAGAACTCTCCGTAGGCGAATACATTTTCAGCACCCTGCTGCGTAACCCGAAGCAAAAGATAAACGGCAAACTGGTACGCACCGTAGAACGCAATTTCTACAAAGATGAACTTCGTCTTATCCTTGAAAAGCAGAAGGAATTTATCCCTGAGTTAAACAACAGAGACTTGTATTTGGAGTGTATCAACGAACTATACCCGCAGAACGAAGCCTACCGCCAGTCTATTGCCACAAAGGACTTCACGTACCTTCTACTTGATAACATCATCTTCTATCAGCGACCGCTAAAAAGCAAGAAGTCTACCATAGGCGAATGTCCTTATGAATACCATGAATATATAAATGGCGAGGGCAAGAAAGAAAAAAAATACATCAAATGTATCTCTAAGTCACACCCTTTGTATCAGGAGTTCCGCCTGTGGCAGTTTGTCGGCAACCTGCGCATCTACAAAACTGGCGATATCGGGAATTTTGGCAATGATATAGATGTAACATCTGAATTCCTACCCGATGAGGAAAGCCGCGCTTTTCTGTTCGATTGGCTTAACAATCTGGAATGCATCAAGGAAACTGATTTGCTTACAAAATACGTCAATAAGAATAAGAAGAAGCCAAATGGGGCCGAACTGCCCTACCGTTGGAATTATGTACGCGACAAGGCTTACCCCTGCAACGAAACACGCGGCAAAATATTGAAACAACTACGCAAGACAAACGTAGATACCAGTTTTCTCAACAACAAAGAGAACGAAGAACACCTTTGGCACATTCTATATAGTATAAGTGACCCAACCGAGCTGAAAACCGCCCTATCCCACTATGCCGAGCACCACAAACTTAGCAAGAATTTCGTTGAAGCCATGGCAAAGTTCCCACCATTTAAGGCCGACTATGGAGCATACTCCTACAAAGCCATTAATAAGCTATTGCCACTTATGCGCATGGGGCACCATTGGAACGTGGAAAACATTAATGCAGCCACCAAAGAGCGTATACAGAAAATAATAGACGGCGAGGCGGACGAGAGCATACGCACCCGCGTAAGAGAGAAGGCTATACATCTGGAAAGCGTAGAGCAGTTTCGCGCCCTTCCGCTATGGTTGGCGTGCTATGTAGTGTACAACCGCCATAGCGAGGCAAGCGACACCGCCAGGTGGCACACACCGGATGACATAGACAAGTATCTCAAGGAGTTCAAGCAACACTCTCTACGCAATCCCGTGGTAGAACAAGTAATAACAGAAACCCTACGTACGGTAAGGGATATTTGGAAGAAACACGGCCATATAGACGAGATACACGTAGAAATGGGTCGTGAAATGAAGAACCCTGCCGACAAGCGCAAAAAGATAACGGAGCGCGCTTTGCAAAACGAAAATACCAACCTTCGCATCAAAGCCCTTTTGACAGAGTTCCTTAATCCAGAACTCGGCATAGAGAATGTGCGGCCGTACTCTCCAAGTCAGCAAGAGTTATTGCGCATATATGAGGATACGGCGCTCAACAGCGTAAGCGACCCTGAAGACTATATCACAGACATACTCAAGAAGTTTACAGATGTTCAAAACCGTCCGTCGCTCTCTGATGTAAAACGTTACAAACTATGGCTCGAACAGCACTACATATCACCCTATACAGGGCAGCCCATTCCCCTGGCGCGCCTCTTTACCACAGACTATGAAATAGAACACATAATACCACAATCGCTCTATTTTGACGACTCCATGTCTAACAAGGTGATATGCGAGGCCGAGGTAAACAAGCTTAAAGCCAACACCCTTGGCTATGTGTTCATAAACAAGCATCGTGGTAAAGAAGTAACGCTCAATGGTGGCCGCACCGTCACCATACTCAACCCTGACAGCTATCGCGAACTTGTGCAGAAAACATATGGCCAAAAGAATAAGGCCAAAATGCAAAAACTCTTGCTTGAAGATCTGCCTGCAAAGTTCATAGAGAGGCAGTTAAATGACACTCGCTATATTAGCAGAGTAGTCAAAGGACTGTTGTCAAACATTGTGCGCGAGGAAGGCGAGCAAGAGGCCACTTCGAAGAATGTCATAGTATGTACAGGCGGTGTAACTGACAGACTAAAACACGACTGGGGCGTAAACGATGTGTGGAACCACATTATTTTACCGCGCTTCCAACGTATGAACGAGATAACCCAATCTAATAGGTTCACCGCTATCAGCACAACAGGGCATCTTATTCCCGCTATGCCGTTAGAACTACAGAAAGGGTTCAATAAAAAGCGCATAGATCATCGTCACCATGCCATGGATGCCATCGTAATAGCCTGCGCCACGCGCGACCATGTCAACCTTCTTAACAACGAGGCCGCCCTACCCCAAAACAACAACCGCGACAAACTGTCGCATAAGCTGCGCCGCTGCGAATATGTAACTGTGAACCGTAATGGCAAACAAGAAACGATATCTGTGGCCAAGGAGTTCCTTCTGCCATGGGCCACATTCCCGGCCGATATAGAGAGGGCACTGGCAGGCATCATTGTAAGTTTCAAGCAGAACCTGCGTGTTATCAACAAGACCACCAACTATTCGCTGCGATTTGTCAACGGCAAGAAGCAACCCGTAAAGCAGACCTCTGGCGACAGTTGGGCCATAAGGAAATCAATGCACAAGGAAACTGTCTTTGGCGAAATTAATCTACAACGCATAAAGACATTTGGACTGAAAGAAGCCTTGCCAAAGCCACAACGCATAGTGAACCGCGACCTCAGAAAGAAGCTTATCGAATTGACGAAGCTAAACTATACCGAGAAACAAATAAAAACGTATTTTGCTGACAACACCGATACATGGCAAGACGTAAACCTGAAGAAGATAGAAATGTACTATTTTACCAAGGAAACGCAAGACCACTTCTTCGCCACGCGCAAAAACATTGACACTTCTTTCAACAAGAAAACCATTGAAGAAAAGATAGCCGACACCGCCATACAGAAAATTATGCTGCGTCACCTTGAAAAATATGACGGCAAGGCCGAACTCGCATTCTCACCCGATGGCATAGAAGAGATGAACCGCAACATCGTAAGTCTTAACAACGGCCGATTCCATCAACCTATATACAAGGTGCGCACGTACGAAAAAGCCGACAAGTTTGCCGTAGGGCAGACGGGTAACAAAAACCGCAAATTTGTAGAGGCGGCAAAAGGCACTAACCTCTTCTTTGCCATATACGAAGAGGAAAACCTCGACAAAAACACAGGTGACATAGTAAAGAAACGCAGTTACAGAACCATTCCTCTTAACGAAGCCATCAACAAAATGAAGCAGGGACTACCGCTTGACGAGAACGCTAAATTTATACTTTCACCTAACGACCTTGTCTATGTTCCTACCGAAGCGGAGCGCAAGGCTGGAAAAGTAAATAGCCCACTCGACAAGAGAAGAATATATAAAATGGTGTCGTCAAGTAAATTCCAAGTGTATTTTGTTCAAGAACGAGTAGCCTCCTCCATACAAGATAAGTTCGAATTCTCCCCACTCAATAAAATGGAGCGTGCCATTACCGGCGAGATGATAAAAGAGATCTGTATTCCTATCAAGGTTGACAGATTAGGCAACATAATAGAAATATAAAACTAATAAAAAGGTTTAGGAACTCTGCATCTGCGCTGATTCCTAAACTTTTTTCGCTTTGCCCCAATTATCATATTAACCTAAATTACTAACACTATGATCAAGAAAACTCTCTATTTCGGCAATCCCTCTTACCTTTCACTACGTATGCAGCAAATGGTGATAAAACTACCTGAGGTTGAAAAGCAAAAAGACATGCCCGAGGTGATAAAGCAAAACGCTGTAGTTACCCGTCCTATAGAGGATATAGGCATAGTAATTCTCGACAACAAGCAGATAACCATCACACAAGGTCTGCTCGAAGCTTTGCTTGAGAATAATTGTGCCGTGATAACCTGCGATAGCCATCGCATGCCCGTTGGTCTGATGCTGCCTCTATGTGGAAATACCATACAGAGCGAGCGTTTCCAATATCAAATATCGGCATCATTACCGCTACGCAAACAGTTGTGGCAGCAAACCATAAAGGCTAAGATAGAAAACCAGGCACGTGTGCTGTCTGTATGTTCGCAAGTAGAAGTGGGGTGCATGCTGCGGTGGAGCGAAGACGTAAAGAGTGGTGATACGGGTAATCTAGAAGCACGCGCAGCCGCCTATTACTGGAAAAACCTTTTCTCGCCCATACCTGAGCTAAATAATTTTACACGCTGCCGCGACGGTATACCTCCCAACAACCTACTCAACTATGGTTACGCTATACTACGCGCCGTTGTTGCAAGAGCTCTGGTAAGCAGCGGTCTGCTGCCTACATTAGGCATTCACCACCACAATCGTTACAACGCCTACTGTCTAGCCGATGACATTATGGAGCCTTTCCGCCCGTATGTAGACGAACTGGTATTCGACATTGTAAAGAGCCATGCCACCGATAGTTTAGAACTCACCCCAGCCATTAAGGCACGCCTTTTGGCCATACCTACGCTCGATACAGTTATTGCGGGCAAACGCAGCCCACTTATGGTAGGCGTAACGCAAACTACTGCATCGCTCTACAAATGTTTTAGTGGCGAACAGAGGCGCATAGCCTATCCCGAGAAATAAGAATAGCAGGATGGACAAATTAAGTGAATATAGAATTATGTGGGTGTTGGTATTTTTTGATTTACCTACTGAGACCAAGAAAGACAAGCGCGCCTATGCCTTGTTTCGTAAACAGTTGCAGATGGACGGCTTCAGCATGTTCCAGTTTTCTATCTACGTTCGCCACTGCGCAAGTATAGCAAATGCCGACGTTCATATAAAGCGTGTAAAGAATTTCATGCCCGAGCATGGCCATGTAGCTGTGATGTGTATTACCGACAAGCAGTTTGAAAATATTATTGTATATCATGGTTCAAAAATAGCCAAGGTAAATTCGCAACCCATGCAGCTGGAATTGTTTTAAGTAGGAAACGAAAAACACTTAACTATAAAATAAAGATTCCTATTTGGGAGCAGATATTTTTATTTCTAACATTAACCATAAACACCTGACTATGAGCATATAACTCAAAGTCAGGTGTTGTTGACCTTTCAAAGGTACAAAATTTTTAGCAAATCACAACTGCTGAAAGACCGTGCTTTTGGCATGCCAGGTGTTGTTGACCTTTCAAAGGTACAAAATTTTTAGCAAATCACAACTTGATACGGCTGCACAACAACTTGAAGTAGGTGTTGTTGACCTTTCAAAGGTACAAAATTTTTAGCAAATCACAACTAATTATTCAATGGATAGAAGCTAATGAAGGGTGTTGTTGACCTTTCAAAGGTACAAAATTTTTAGCAAATCACAACTGCAGAAGTGGAAAGGCAGATAATAGAAAGGGTGTTGTTGACCTTTCAAAGGTACAAAATTTTTAGCAAATCACAACTTATGTGTATAAAGGCTTTTCCGTTGGTCAGGTGTTGTTGACCTTTCAAAGGTACAAAATTTTTAGCAAATCACAACTAAGCGTACTGAATGTTTTATCAATACCGTCTACAATAAAATTTTAAAAAACGCGTTATAAAAGTACTAAATAATAGTTTCTATGATTAAGTATTTTAAAGTATTGTTAGTTATTTGGTCTAGTC
>CAVHVH010000117.1:0-7073 GCA_963639385.1 Oscillospiraceae bacterium | reverse complement strand
ATTATAAAGACTATTCTTCCCAAAGTCAGCCCACTCAAATATTTCCACGAGTATATTCACCATGGCTTTTATCCATTCTTTCTTGAGCATCGTAATTTTTCCGAAAATCTGCTCAAGACAATGAATATGATGACAGAGGTAGACATCTTACTCATCAAGCAAATAGAACTAAAATATCTACATAAAATTAAGAAGTTGTTTTACCTATTGGCGGTAGAAGGTGCAAAAACACCCAACATCAGTAGCTTGGCAGAAGAAATTAAAACTAGTAGAGCTACTGTAATGAACTATATTAAATATCTTGCTGATGCTCGCCTTATCAACATCATTTATCCTGTTGGCGAAGATTTCCCCAAAAAACCAACTAAGGTCATGATGCACAATAGCAACCTTATGTATGCCATATACCCCATCACTATCAACGAGCAAGAATTGATGGAAACATTTTTTGTTAATTCGTTGTGGAAAGACCATATTGTTAACCAAGCCAATAAAGACCATTCCTATATTGTTGATTGTGAAAAGCGCTTTCGAATCTGCGATGCTCATAGCGAGCAGAAAATTAGATATTCACCTGAAACTATCTATGCCCGCTACAATACAGAAGTAGGCAAAGACAACCAAATCCCATTGTGGCTATTCGGTTTTCTCTATTGATTTTATGAATAACAAAACAACATATACAAACTTTCATTAAAATTTAGAAAAATGGCTAAAGAAAAAAAGTTTATCACATGTGATGGTAATACTGCTGCGGCACATGTAAGTTACATGTTTACCGAAGTAGCAGCCATCTATCCTATTACCCCATCTTCTCCAATGGCAGAACATGTGGATGAGTGGGCAGCTAAAGGCCGAAAGAATCTTTTTGGCCAAAAAGTTTCCATTCAAGAAATGGAATCAGAGGGAGGTGCTGCAGGTGCCGTTCATGGCTCTCTCCAGGCAGGTGCTCTTACATCTACTTATACAGCATCTCAAGGATTACTGCTGATGATTCCAAATATGTATAAGATTGCCGGCGAATTACTACCGTGTGTTTTCAACGTATCTGCTCGTACATTGGCATCACACTCCCTATGTATTTTCGGAGATCATCAAGATGTTATGGCTTGTCGTCAAACTGGTTTCGCCATGTTCTGCTCAGGCTCTGTACAGGAAGTTATGGATCTTTCTGCAGTTCCACATCTTGCCACACTTGAGACCTCGGTTCCCTTTATCAATTTCTTCGATGGCTTCCGCACTTCTCATGAATACCACAAGATAGAAGAGATGGATATGGAAGATATTCGCCCGTTAGTAAATCCAGAATATATCAAAAAATTCCGTGATCGCGCATTATCTCCTGAGCGTCCTGTAACTCGAGGTACCGCAGAAAATCCAGAAACATTCTTTACTCATCGCGAGGCTTGCAACAAGTATTATGACCAAATACCAGAAGTAGTAGAAAAGTATTGTGCAGAAATCTCTAAGATAACCGGCAGAGAATACCATTTGTTCAATTATTATGGAGCAGAGGATGCTGAGAATGTTATCATCTTGATGGGCTCTGCTACAGAACCCGCACGAGAAGCTATAGACTATCTTAACAAACAAGGCAAGAAAGTTGGTATGGTAGCGGTTCATCTTTACCGTCCTTTCTCTGTTGATTTCCTAAAGAAAGCATTGCCTGCAACAGTTAAGCGTATTGCCGTTCTCGACCGCACTAAAGAGCCTGGAGCAGAAGGCGAGCCCTTGTATCTTGATGTCAAGTCAGCTTTATATAACGACGAACGCAAGCCTTTGATCGTTGGCGGTCGCTATGGCTTGGGATCATCTGACACCACACCCGCCAAAATAGTTGCTGTATTCAAGAACCTTGAATTGCCCCAGCCTAAGAATCATTTCACTGTAGGTATCGTTGACGATGTTACATTTACATCACTTCCAGAAGAAGAAGAAATACCTATGGGCGGTGACGATTTGTTTGAAGCCAAATTTTACGGACTTGGAGCAGATGGTACTGTTGGCGCCAACAAAAACTCTGTCCAAATTATTGGTAACAACACCAACAAATATTGCCAGGCATATTTCTCATACGACTCCAAAAAATCAGGTGGCTTTACATGCTCTCACTTGCGTTTCGGCGATAGCCCAATACACAGTGCATACCAAGTAAATACACCGAACTTTGTTGCATGTCATGTTCAGGCTTATCTCCATATGTACGATGTTACTCGTGGATTGCGCAAAAATGGCACATTCCTCCTCAACACTATTTTTGACGATGAGGAACTTGTTAATTTTATACCTAATAAGGTTAAGCGTTGCTTTGCCAAGAACAATATAAAAGTTTATTATATCAATGCTACAAAGATAGCACAGGAAATAGGTCTCGGCAATCGCACCAATACTATCCTTCAATCTGCATTCTTCCGTATTACCCAAGTTATTCCTTTGGATTTGGCGGTAGACCAGATGAAAGCTTTTATCGTAAAATCGTATTCCAAGAAAGGTCAGGATGTAGTAGATCTCAATTTCGCTGCAGTTGAACGTGGCGGCGAATACAAAGAATTGACCGTAGATCCTGCTTGGGCAAATCTTGCAGATGAAGAAGCACAAAAAGATAATGCACCTGCATTTATCAAAGAATTAGTACGTCCTATTAACGGACAGGCTGGAGACCTTCTCAAAGTTTCTGATTTTGTCAAGCACAACACTGTTGACGGAACTTGGGCAAATGGCACAGCCGCTTTTGAGAAACGTGGTGTAGAGGCATTCGTACCTGTATGGAATGTTGAGAATTGTATACAGTGTAATAAGTGTTCTTTCGTATGTCCTCATGCAGCAATCCGTCCATTCGTATTGACCGATGAAGAATTGGCTGGCATTTCAAACTTAGCAACACAAGAGATTAAAGCTCCTACTGCTCTAAAAGGAATGCATTTCCGCATAGAAACATCTGTACTTGACTGCCTTGGCTGCGGAAACTGCGCCGATGTATGTCCTGGCAAGAAGAACAAAGAGACTGGCTTGGTTGAGAAAGCCCTTAAGATGGTTCCATTTAATGTTGACGCCCCAGACATGATAGAAGAGGCCAAAACTTGGGAGTATCTTGTACACAAGGTTTCATCTAAGCAAGACTTGGTCGATATCAAACAGAGTCCTAAGAACTCACAGTTTGCCCAGCCTTTGTTCGAATTCTCTGGTGCTTGCTCTGGTTGTGGTGAAACACCTTATGTTAAACTCATTTCACAACTCTTTGGCGACCGTCAGATGATTGCTAATGCCACAGGATGTTCTTCTATTTATTCAGCTTCTATCCCTTCGACCCCATATACAACCAACTCAAAGGGCCAAGGTCCTGCTTTCGACAATTCTCTATTTGAGGATTTCTGTGAGTTTGGTTTGGGAATGGCTTTGGGCAACAAGAAGATGAAAGAGCGTATCTGCCATTTATTGGAAGAAGCTAAAGCTTCTAATAATGCATCAGAAGATTTTGTTGCCGCTGCTGATAAATGGATTTCTGCAAAAGATGATACAGAAGGTTCTAAGGAGGCCGCTGCTGAGTTGAAACCTTTAATTGCTGCCGGTGCAGAGAAAGGATGTCCTATCTGTCAAGAACTGAAGACCCTTGATCATTATTTGGTAAAACGGAGCCAGTGGATTATTGGTGGCGATGGTGCTTCTTACGATATCGGTTATGGAGGACTTGACCATGTACTTGCTTCTGGCGAAGACATTAACATATTGGTTCTTGACACAGAAGTATATTCAAATACCGGCGGTCAAAGTTCTAAGTCAACTCCCCTCGGAGCTATCGCACAGTTTGCTGCTCAAGGAAAGCGCATCCGCAAGAAAGACCTGGGCCTAATGCAGACTACATATGGCTATGTATATGTTGCTCAGGTAGCAATGGGAGCCGACAATGCTCAGACATTGAAAGCTATCCGTGAAGCAGAGGCCTATCCTGGTCCATCACTTGTTATCGCCTATGCGCCTTGTATCAACCATGGTCTTAAACGTAAGGGCGGTATGGGCAGAAGTCAAAATGAAGAGAAGCTTGCTGTTGATTGCGGTTATTGGCATCTGTGGCGCTACAATCCACTATTGGCCGATGAGGGCAAGAACCCATTCACACTTGACTCTAAAGAACCTAATTGGTCTGATTTCCGCGATTTCCTTCTCGGTGAAGTTCGCTATCTAAGCGTACAAAAGGCTTATCCTAATGAGGCTGAAGAACTCTTCACTCAGGCTGAGCGCATGGCAAAACTCCGTTATCGTAGTTATGTGCGTAAGACGCAAGAAGATTGGAGCGAGATTATCTAATTTTAGATATCTTTCTATACTTAAAAAGGGAAGCATCAAAAAAATGCTTCCCTTTTTTATTGTATTGCTCAAAAATAAATTTTACAAGTTTTCTAACGAAGAAAAATTAGAATTCTGATGTAAAATGAAATTTGATATTTTCAAAATCTTGCTGAGCCATTGATAAGACATAACCACTGTCAGCTAAGAAAACATCTCTTCCCTCTATATCCTTGGCCATATATTGGTATTTTCGTTTCTTGAAATTTTCGTATTCTTTCTCATCAGTACTTTCTATCCAACATGCTTTGTAGAGATGAACAGACTCCCAACGACATTTTGCATTATACTCATTTTCCAATCGGTACTGGATAACTTCAAACTGTAACTGACCAACAGTTCCAACAATACGCCGGTTATTAAACTGGTTAACAAACAACTGGGCTACGCCTTCATCCATAAGTTGTTCCAGTCCTTTGTTAAATTGTTTTGACTTCATAGGGTCGTCGTTCTCAATATATTTGAAAAGCTCGGGCGAGAAACTGGGAAGGCCTCTAAAGTGAATCATTTCACCTTCTGTTAAAGTATCACCTATCTTAAAGATGCCATTGTCAGGTAAACCAACTATATCTCCCGGATATGCTTCATCTATGGTAGACTTGCGCTGAGCCATAAATTGTGTAGGCGAAGAGAACCTTACAGTTTTCCCCAAGCGTACATGAGTATAAGGCATATTGCGCTGAAACTTTCCAGAACATACTTTGCAGAAGGCTATACATGAGCGGTGGTTAGGATCTATATTGGCCGTTATCTTGAAAATAAATCCTGTGAATTTCTTCTCTGTGGGTTCAACCATGCGCTCTTCTGCTTTAGTGGGACGCGGACTTGGAGCTATTTGTACAAAACAATCAAGCAGTTCCTGTACACCAAAGTTATTTAAGGCACTTCCAAAGAATACCGGTGCTACTTCTCCATTTTGGTATGTTGCCACATCAAATTCGGGATATACCCCATCAACTAGTTCCAAATCATCACGCAGCTGACTTGCTTCACGTTCCCCTACATGTTCATCAAGTTCTTGGCTGGAGATTTCTACTGCTACCTTCTCTGTTACACGTTGCTTGTTGGGCGTAAATAAGTTCAACTGTTGTTCAAATATATTATATACGCCCTTGAATCTCAGTCCCTGTCCGATAGGCCATGATAGTGGACGCACATGTATATGCAGTTCTTGCTCTAACTCATCCAACAGATCAAAAGGGTCTCTACCTTCACGATCCATCTTGTTGACAAAGATAATTACAGGAGTATTGCGCATACGGCATACCTCCATCAGCTTTCTAGTCTGCGCTTCTACACCTTTGGCAGAGTCTACAACAATTATAGCCGAATCTACTGCGGTAAGTGTACGGTATGTATCTTCTGCAAAGTCTTGGTGTCCGGGGGTATCTAGAATATTTACCTTGTAATCACCATAATCAAACTCCATAACGGATGTTGAAACAGAGATACCCCTTTGTTTCTCGATATCCATCCAGTCAGACGTGGCTGTTTTTCTTATCTTATTGCTTTTTACCGCACCCGCCACTTGAATTTGCCCACCGAAGAGCAGAAATTTTTCGGTTAGTGTGGTCTTTCCAGCATCTGGGTGCGAAATGATGGCAAATGTTCTTCTACGTTCTATTTCGTTCATTCTGTTATGTATTTTGCATTTCTATAATACATCTTTCTAGACTTTCTTCCCAGTAGGGAATGTCTATGTTGTATGTATTCTTAATTTTGGTCTTGTCCAATACACTATAATGCGGACGATGCGCGGGAGTAGGATATTCTTCGGTATGCAAAGGTGCTACTTTACAATTTCTGATTTCTGCAATACGATGAATAGCTTTGGCAAAGTCGTACCAACTAATTACTCCCTCATTGCTAAAATGGTAAATTCCCGTAATAATCCCTTGATTTATGGCTGTCATAATGACAGTTGCCAAATCCCGGGCATAGGTTGGACTACCTATTTGGTCGAAAATCACACCAAGTTTTTCTTTAGTTTGCCCCAATTTTATCATTGTCTTGACAAAATTATTACCAAAAGTAGAATAGAGCCATGCCGTGCGGATAATCATTGTGCGTGTACAATGGTCCATACAAGCCTTTTCTCCAATCAGTTTCGTGCTTCCATACACACTGTTTGGGCATGGTTCGTCTGTTTCAGTATATGGTGTATGCTTAGTTCCATCAAACACATAGTCGGTAGAAATTTGTATCATAAATCCCTTCCGGCTCTCTATGGCTTCGGCCAAATAAGCAGGAGCCTTGGCATTTAGTAATGTACACAGTTCTGCATTGCTTTCGGCTTTGTCTACAGCTGTGTATGCAGCACAGTTTACTATACCGTCTATTTCATGCTCTTTCACAAAACTTTTGATGGCCTCTTTGTCTGTAATGTCCAAATCGGCAATATCTGTATTAAAGAATGTGTGGTTTGAATTCATTGCTTCCTGCAACTGCATTTCATTACCCAACTGTCCATTACATCCTGTTATAAGTATATTCATAATCAGTCGTCCTCAAATTTAAGCCCTTCTGTATTGTCTTTTATGTAATAGTCCGAAAGCATACCTATCAGCGTGGTTATATCTTTAATGGCCTTTTCGGTCTCCTTCGATATCTCCTTTTTCTGCAGTCGTAACATCATAATTCCATAAAGGGCATCAAGACAAGTTTCTATTTCATCAATATTTTTATCACCCTTGTTACGTAATTCTACTATAAACGGAAGAGCCTTGTAG
>CAVHVH010000116.1:0-7097 GCA_963639385.1 Oscillospiraceae bacterium | reverse complement strand
ACATTATGACATTATACCCAAAACTTATCACCGATGCTCTTGCCACGGTGACATATCCTGGCAACAGGAAGAACTTAATAGAAGCTGGCATGCTGGCCGATGATATACGTATAGACGGCATGAAGGTGAGTTTTACCTTGATATTTCCACGCGAAACCGACCCATTTCTCAAATCCACATTAAAAGCGGCCGAAGCAGCAATACACTTTCACGTAGCCAATGATGTAGAGGTAGATATTAAGACCGAATTCAAGTCGGCCCCGCGTCCGGAAGTAGGCAAACTGCTTCCACAGGTGAAAAACGTGATAGCCGTAAGTTCGGGCAAAGGCGGCGTAGGCAAATCTACCGTCTCCGCCAATCTTGCCATTGCTTTGGCCATCATGGGATATAAGGTAGGATTACTTGACACCGACATTTTCGGTCCCTCAATGCCTAAGATGTTCGGTGTAGAGAGCGAACGGCCTTATGCGGTGGAAAAAGAAGGGCGACAATTGATAGAGCCTATAGAAAAATACGGAGTAAAACTATTGTCAATAGGTTTTTTTGTAAATCCTGACACCGCCACGTTATGGCGCGGAGGAATGGCAACTTCTGCTCTCAAGCAGTTGATAGCCGATGCCGATTGGGGCGAGCTTGACTATTTTATTTTGGACACCCCTCCCGGCACATCAGACATACACCTCACCTTGCTACAGACACTGAGTATTACTGGCGCTGTTATTGTTTCAACTCCACAAAAGGTAGCTTTAGCCGATGCAAGAAAAGGTATCGATATGTATCGCAATGAAAAGGTTAACGTACCCATTCTTGGCCTAGTTGAGAACATGTCGTGGTTTACACCTGCCGAACTCCCCGAAAACCGTTACTACATTTTCGGCAAAGAAGGTTGCAAGGAGTTAGCCAAAGAGATGGGATTTCCACTATTGGCACAGATACCACTAGTACAGAGCATCTGCGACAACGGTGATGCTGGAACGCCTGCAGTACTGAATACAGACAGTATTACAGGACAAGCATTTCTCAATTTAGCCCAGGCTGTAGTAACCACTACCAACCGCCGTAACAAGGAATTGCCCAAAACCAATATTGTAAATGTAAACAACAAATAGGTAAAGACTAACAAGAAGATTTCTTATATTGTCTTCTTACAAAAAGCCCTGCGTGACTATCCTCAGTGGATTTTCAAGCAGGGTTTTCTATTTTTATAGGAGTTACAATATTAATACAAAAGGGAGTGTTGCAATTTATCTTTGACAGATTTCAGAATTATTTTCAACTGTTGCTTCCGACATCACCGTTTCACCATCGATAGGCTCTGGCAAGACTTCTTTTCCTGACAAGCTTTTTACTATCTGCATACGATAGACTACGCAAGCAAGCACGAAATAAACCACCGCTTGAATCCATAATGCGATATATTCTGTACGGATATCATCGAGTGTACCACCCATGCTATTGATCGACAAGAAACCGCGCACGCCAAAAGTTGAAGGAAAGAGCATTGCCACACCTTTCCATACACCGGGAATATTACTTGCCGGCCAACTGATACCGGTCATAAATAGCAACGGAACCGAGGTAAACACCACCAACAACATTACATTCTCGCGATAACGCACCAAACACGACAACATCATACCGAAGAATATACATGCCAATAGATAAGGGATCATCAAGGCCAACAGCGTACCTCCTTGTGCCAATGCCGTAAAATGAAAGAAACGAGGCACACAAAGAGTAATATAAGCCGAAGTAACCGCATAAATCATAAAATAGCACATCGACTTACCAGTAACAATCCTAAAGATTCCCAAACGACGACGATATACAGGAGCGAGGTCGAGCCAGCTATTTTTCTCACGTGCCGTTCCTGCTGCCAATCCTATGCCAAGCAAGAGCGACTGCTGGAGTATCAACATCAACACACCGGGAAGGATTGCATTACCATAACCTCCGGTAGCATTGAATATCGGGACCTCTTCTATATCCAGCGGACTGGTAGTTATCTCCTCATCGCGAGCGGTAACCGAGTTAGAGCTGGCCACCTGTATTTGGCTACCCATTTCCATCGATACAGCCTGAGCCGCTTGCAATATAGCCTTGTATGTAAGCATTAGGCTCATATCACAATATACACCTACATGCGCTTGCTCGCCACGCTGAAGCTTCAGTCCGAAGTCAGACGGGAAATAGAGTATTCCGCAAGCTTTTTGGTGTCCAACCATACTGCGGGCCTCATCAAGACTATTACAATAGTAGGCCACGCTCACCCCCGAAGAGGCATCAACCTTACGTACAAAAGTCCGGCTATCATTGCTATGCGAGTAGTCAACCACAGCCACAGGCACCTTATGTACTACTTCATTGTTATATATCCAAGAATAGAGCAAAGGATAGAACAAGGGGAGCACAATAAAAAATAGCAACACGCCCTCGTCAGAAAATACCGATCGCATTTCTCTGGCCCAAACCTGGCAAATATCTCGAATGCCCTGTACAATGTGCGTAAATAGACTATGACCTGTATTCATAACCATTTAGGGTATATATACATATTGCTGCATGGCCTTGCGAAGATTGCGCACCGTTAACAGTGGCAACATAGTGAACAGCACCAAAGCCAAAATGTTTAAGGCACAGTCGGCAAGGGGAAATGCATTGAATATACTTACTTTATATATCATATAATAGTGACGCAACGGAAAGAGTTGGGCCAACGCCTCTAACATTGAATCCATGGCAAATACCGGATAAGTGGCTCCACATACCGAAAAGCTAAGCACTGCCCACAACGAGCAGATACTCATAGACATACGCAACGAAGGCATAAGACCAAAGACAAACACCCCGAAGCACTGACTTGCCACTACCGAAAGAAATCCGCAGAGCAGTATAGCCCCTACTCCACCCGGATGAGGAAAATCGAGCACACCGTAAATATAGAAATCAAAGCCATAAAATATTGCAAGGAACAACAAGGTATGGGGCAACAGTTTACCAGCCAAGGCCACAGGCATACTATTGCCGGCCATCTGTAACCACTGGTGCGAACGGCCGAATTTTAATTCAGTTCCAATAGAATAAGGGGTGATAAGGAACACGAACAACAGCAACAATCCGGGTACCATAATCGTAGAAAGATATACATTATAATTGGCCCATGGATTGCCTATCATATGCATATCAAGAGCTATGGGTTGCAAGAATTCCTTGATTTCGCGCCCTGTTTTTCCGAGAGCCGACAACTTGGCCGAACCTACTGCTGCCGAACCCAAGGTACAAATAGTCTTCAGATCCTTGAACAGTGTAGAACCCGCCAACAGCGTTACCGAACTATAGTAGAAAGAAACTTTGGGCTGTCGAGACGACATCATTCCGTTAGTTGTTCCTTTAGGAATGAGTAGGAATGCATAAATCTGCCCCTGCTGTACTGCACGTCGTGCATCATTGACATTGGCGTAATGCGACACCACATGGGTAGTCTGAAAGGCATCCAAACGGCGCACCAAGGCTCTCGTTGTGGCGGTATTGTCTTGATCTACCACACCTACGGGCATATCTACAGGTTGCCCTTCCATCATGAGCGATGTAAAGAACACCACTACCAATATAGGGAAGACAACCATGCAAAAAGCATAGATAGGGTTGGCCCTCATTATACTGCACTCACGCAGAGCAATATGCCAAATCTTTTTTACCATAGCGTATAGACCTTTAGTCTTTACGTACAAGGCTCATTCCTGGTCGAAGGCCTTCAAACTTGCCTACAGGGCGCGCCTTAACCTCAAAGGTTTTGAGGTCGTACTGACCATTGGTCTTTGTGGCTTTCCATACCGCATAACTGCCTTGGTCGTGTATATAAAACACTTTTAGCTTTATATCTTTTCCGAAAGCCGGACAATATGCCGTAAAGGTATCTCCTATCTTCATACCGCCAAGCTGGTCTTCGCGAATATTGAATGTACCCCAAATGTCGTCCATCATGGATATGCTCATAATAGGCGATCCCAGGCCTACCAATTCACCTACTTTGGGATAAACCTCGCTCACCTCACCGTCAACCTGTGCCACCTGTACGGTTTCACGTAGCAACGAGCTTACCACGTCTACCACGTTACTTGCCGCTTGAGTATTCTTGGCAGCAACTTCGCGTTCTTGTTTACGGGCACCGTTTTTAGCCATCTGATATTGGCTCTCAGCGGCTTTCACCTGAGCCTCGGTAGCTTTGTATGCAGCAAATGCCTCGTCGCGCTTTTGCCCGCTTATAACGCCTTCGTTATACAGGTTCTGCATACGGTTGTATGTTTTTTGGGCTATCTCGCTAGCGGCTTTAGCCTGTTGCAACAGTTGGAAAGCTGCCTGTATCTGTTCTTGCCGAGCTCCTGCATCAGTAAGGTCTTGTAGGGCTTTAGTAGCTTCGCCCGTGGCTTCGGCCACGCGCTTTTGTGCGGCCACTTCGGGCACTTCGAGAATGGCCAGTGTATCACCAGCATGTACAAAGTCGCCCTCTTTAACTCTGAGTTCAACTATACGTCCCGGCAATTTGCTTGACACTCTGTATTCTGATACTTCTACTTCGCCTTGGATAATTTCAGCCTCCCGGCCAAGTGTAAGATAGCCTATAAGGCCTACTATAACTACCACTGCAGTGAAGCCTATAACGGCGAGCATAATGCTATTATGTTGTGTTTTGGCTGACATATTCTTTTTAGTTTAATATACCTAATGCTTTCTTTACGTTTACTTGCGACAGTTTGACGCCTACCTCGGCATCTATCTTCTGCGATTGTGCCATCTGCCATGCCGTTTGGGCGGCCATGACATCGGTTACTTCCATCACGCCTTCCTTGAACCCTAAATTGGCGCAACGCAGGTTTTCTTCGGCACTTTTCATATTCTCGTTGGCCATGTGATAGCGCTTGAGCGACTCTTTTAGTTTGAAGCGGCTCTGTGCCACTTGCAGGTTCACTTTCTCTCGCACATCGCTCAGTTCCATTGAGGCTATAGACGACGCTGTTTTTGCGGCGCGCACTTTATAAGTGCTTTCTCCCCAATTCCATACTGGTATTTGCACCAATACACCTACATTCCACACACCGGAAAACTTACGTTCAAAACCGTTGAACACATTGGGATTACTGGTTATATAACCGCCTGTAAGCATTATGTGAGGCAAGGCAGCTGCGCGTGCCAAACGGGTAGACTGGCGACTAAGTTCTACAGCATCCTCAAGCATCTGTATTTCTGGGCGAGCAGCATAGGTCGTGTCTACATTATCGTAGGTTATGTCTATGCTGGGAGAAATAGAGGTCTTGCTTTCATCGGCAAGGGTTATCTTTTGGTCCATCGGAAGTCCGCACAATTGGCATAGCATCATCCGTGCCAATACCAGTCCGTCTTCTACTTGAGTTACCTGCATATCGGCCTCGTTTACCTTGACGTCAACCTTCAGTCCATCGGCCTTGGTAGCCACGCCCTGTTTTATCATTTTTTTAACGTCGTCGCTGAGCTTCTTCACCAAATCGCGGTAGCTATGGGCCAATTGCTCTTTTTGGCGCAACGATACCACAAGCCAGTAGGCCTGGTCTATATCGTAGAGTGTAGACTGGCGGCGCATATCAAGGTCGCTGGCGGCCATACGTTCTCCGATGTCGGCCATTTTATTGGCAGCTACTATGGCTCCACCCATAAATACGGGTTGTCTTACCATTACTGCCCCTGACCAAATATTTTTGGTATCGGTGCGAAATGCATCGTTAACGGCCTGACCCAGTTTGTTGCCAGCCTCGGCCAACTGGGGCGAGAGTTTGCTTAGGGTACCACCCAATTGCTGAGCCGCTTCGGGAGTTATTATACCCTGTTGGGCCAATCCTGTTATAAGCTGGCTAAGGCCAGTACCTACGCTACCTGCTGCGGTAGTGCCCAGCGAACTGAGCGCCGTTTTCTGATTACTATTAAGCAGCGATATTTCTTTGCTAAAATACTCATAGCCGCCTACTGCGTCTACCTTAGGCAGATATTTGGTACGCATTACCTTGCGATTATAGCGTGCCACCTCTTGCTTAAGACGCGCCACATTTAACTGCTTATTGTTGCGCAGCGCCAAAGCACGGCAACTGTCGAGCGACAACTGTTGAGCCTGTACCTGCGGCAGACAGACGGCACATAATAATAAGGATAATAATAGCCTTGTCATTTGTGTTATGCGTTTCTATTTATATAGTGGTCTTCACCACTTTATATTTATACATAAGAGTTACCCTTAAAAACAGAGTTTTATTTTAGTCTATCACAACGCTCTTAGAACCTATCATATTGCCATCGGCAAAAATACTTACTTGATAGGTACCCTCAACCAGTGCTTGGGTTACGTTCCAAAACATGATAACGGGTGTTTCCTGGCCATTGTATTCAACCACTTTCTTCATTGAAGCTTGCAGCGAACGGTTCTCATAATTAAAGGTTCCCGCACTGCCAAGCAACGTACCTGTAGGCGACATCAGCCGTACATATATGGTCTTCATTCCACTCTGAGCCGTAACATTCTTAGCCAAAGAGAAGTTTATCTGTATAGCCTTACACTTCTTTATCTTCTTGGTTACTTTTCCACGCTTGTCCATTGGGTTTACACTAATGGCGATAGCATCGAGTTGGGCCGCAATGGCTACTTTCTCTGAAAGTGAAGCCTTCTCTGAGTTGAGTCCTTCTATCTGCCTGGTTGCCTCTTCGTACTGACCGCGCACACGATGGTTCTCTTCAGTAAGGTTTTGGTTAAGACGGTTTAACGAGTCTATCTCAAGCACATAATTGCGCAATACGGCACGCACTGTAGCCAATTCTTTCTTTAGACGGGCAATCTCGCGCGCATCTGTGCTTTTGGTTTCCTGTAATTCTTTGAGCAATTGCTGGGTACGCTCTTGTTCGGCAGTAAGCTGGGCCACGATAGAATCGTTGTTTATCTTGGTCTTCATTTCGCTATACTGGTTGGCAAACTGGCGGTACTCGTTCTCCATCTCACGCTTATCTATCTCAGCGAGTTCCTGCATGGCCTGATTCTCGCGCTTCTGCTGGTTCAAACTTAATGCAAGATACACTAT
>CAVHVH010000115.1:0-7125 GCA_963639385.1 Oscillospiraceae bacterium | reverse complement strand
ACATTATGAGACGTATTCCATTATTGTTCATCACACTGATGACTATCGCAACTATATTTTACAGTAGTTGCTAGCAAGACGAAAATGTAGAGATTTCTATTTACAGGCTGACCATTAAATAATGAAGAAAGCATGAAAAAAATAATATTTATTCTATTAGCATTTGTCAACACCACTGAAATTAATGCAACTAATGGTTCCTATTTTGAGCAGATTGCAACTATTTCAGAAAAACACTTCGGTATACGCCAACGGGTTCCTAAAGGATATATAAGGGATAATCTTCGTAAACACTTGATAGTGGTCTTAAACTGTAATCGTGAGCAAGCGGGAAACGGGAAAACTCATTTTTGTTCTGCCTACTACGAAACAGCCATCAACAGAGATTGTGAGAGCAAACTATTATATCCATATTTCCCTATGTTGACCACAAATTACGCATCATATCCATACTCAAAGGAGAAGAAGTCATTCAAAGAAGCCATGATACAAAGTCTATGTGATTTGCAGAATGCTCATTTCTACGGAGTCATTTTAGGGGAAAAAAGAATACCAAAGGCGAGTTGGGGAGAACATTTGATAAAAAGAATAGGTGGCAAAGAAGCAAAGAAATGGGGACAGGCTGACTCTGTATTCATTACAGACATTAAACTATATAATCCTTTCCAAACACGATATACCCACTGTATATGCATCAACATGGCTAAAGAAGGATATGTACCCCTTTTTCTAAAACTAATGCTTACTGACAAAGGATATGCAGAAAAAGAAAAACGTATAAGACACATAAGAAATTGTCTATCATACATCAACTCACCATGGAAATATGATAATGCAGAAGTTAAAAAAGCATTAGGAATAACAATCTAAAAAACGCCCGCATATCCTAATTAATGGTTATTTACCACACTTTAGAGTATGCGGGCGCTTACATTCAGTATTGCCGATATATTGTTACTTTCTGCCTATCAGACAGAGAGGATTTTTACTTGTCTTTCTTGCCAAAGAGCGAGAAGTGGACATAACGCTTGGGATGTTCACGGAGATTATTAAGTAGCGTATCGGCACTTATCATGGTCTTGTTAAGGTTCAGATAGAGCTGCTTATCGTTGAGCAACAACCCCAAGGAACCTTCGTTACTATTGAGTTTAGTTGTAAACTGTTCTACATTAGCCAGGGTCTTGTCTACCTTGGCCATAGTACCAGCCACATCTACGGCGGCCAGATTACCCGTAAGCCGCTCGGTATTATCAAGTACCCCATTGGCCTTGCTCAGCATAGTGGGAACATTCTTATTCAAGTTGCCCAACAACGTATTGAGTTCGCGCGTAGAGGTATTAAGATCGGCCGTAACGCCTTCTATATTATGTAGCGAGTTAGCTATTGCGGGGTCGGCCAACAGTGTATTTAGACTGGCCATAATTGAATCAAGCTTGGGCAGCATCTTCCCTATTGTGGGAGCCAGTTCGCCTACGGTATCAGCCAGTCCGCCGTTAACCTTGCCTACAATGGTGTCGCCGGGATGTATGGTGGCCGAGGCATCGCTACCCAATATAAGGTTTAACTTGAGATTGCCCATCATATCACTCTCTATCTCGGCAGTGGTTGCGGCTGGTAGAACCAGTTGTTTATCGGTTCCGATAGCCACTATTATACTTCCACCATGGGCATAGTCAAAGTTGATAGACTTTACCGTTCCTACCTTGTAGCCATTGACTAAAATAGGAGTAGAAGCCGACAGTCCGCCAATATTGTCGAACTTGGCAAAATATACATTGTCGTTGGAGAAAAGGCTCTTGCCTTTAAGAAAATTCATGCCAAAAAAGAGCAGAACAATAGCTACGATGGCTACCAACGCAATTCTTATTTCTTTTGTAAAAAATTTCATTGCCGTTATTATACTTATTAGGGTTTTATCTATTATTTTTAAACTCGCGTATAGCTTGGTTAACATTCATCTTATTACCGTCTTTGAAGGCTATGATAAAGGCTTCTGGAAAGCGGTCGAGTATAGTTTTACGCAAGCGATATATCTCATTGTAGTCTGTAGAGGCGCCATGGGTGTACTTGTACCACTCGCCCTCTTGGTAGCAGTCTACTGGGGCAAGGCCCTTAAAGTGTTTATCTGAGTCTTTAAGACGAGCCGAACTTGTTAGTATCTGTATCTTAAATACTGGTTTCCCTGTTACCGTGGCAGAAGCAACAACCTTGGGCTGTACTGCAGGTGTTGTATCTTTGGCTACAACTGGCTGTTTTGTGGTAGTTGTAGATACGGTCGAACGTGTTGTGGAGGCCGGTTTGTCTGTTTTCTTGGTCTTACTAACTTCAGTATCGGCTTTGCGATATTCATCGGGTACTATCTGCGGAAGCGAAGGCATAGTTGTTTCTTCCGACTTGTAGGGTACGGTTATCTTATCAGCAAACCGCATCTTGTACTGCAGGAAAGCATTGAATATGCCTTGGGTATAGAGAGCAAGTGCATCGTTAGAATTAAGGAAATTCTCTTCTTCAGGAGTGGATATAAAGCCTAATTCCAATAGGCAACTGGGCATTGACGAGAGGCGCAGCACGGCCAAGTTATTTTGGTGAGCGCCACCATTAGTACGCCCCGTAGCCTTGCATACTTCTTGCTGCATAAGTTTGGCCAATTCTACGCTACGCTCACGGTTTTTATCGGCAATAAATTCGAACATAATGTCGCTCTCTGCCGAGTTTTGCTCTATACCTTTATATACCTGCTTGTAATCTTTTTCCATCAAGATTACCGAGTTCTCGCGCTTGGCCACATCCAAGTTTTCCTTGATGCCCTTGTTACCCGTGCTACTTCCACGGCCTAATGTCCATGTCTGAAAGCCATGGGCCGAGCGGTTACCTTCTACGGCGTTGATATGAAATGACATAAAGAGGTCGGCCTTGTTACGGTTGGCTATGTCGGCGCGTTCGTACAACTTGATAAACACGTCGGTCTTGCGGGTATAGATTACCTTTACATCGGGGCAGCGTTCTTCTACCATCTTGCCAAAGGCCAAAGCATAACGTAGGGTAAGAGTCTTCTCATTAGACACGGCTCCTGGAGCGCCATAGTCATGGCCGCCATGCCCGGCATCTACAACCAGGGTAAACCTATGGTCTGCGGCCAATGCAGAGACGGCTACTAACACCGCCAGGAGTACCATCATGTACCGTTTAGACATATATGTATGAGCTACCATTATGTATAAGCAATCATGCAAAATTACTGATTATTTGTGGAAACCACAAACACGAATTAAGTTTTTTCATTAACAAAGTGCATCTCTACGCCCGCCTCGCCACAATGGGTGCCCATAGGTGGGTTGAGTTTGGCCAGTCTTATGTCAACCACCTCTACAAAGGCGAAGCGACGGAAGATACGGTCGGCCATACGGTAAGCAACCCTTTCAAGCAGACTACTGGGCACCTGCATTTCCTGTTCCAGAACACGGTACACTTCGGCATAGTTAATGGTATCGAGCACATTATCGCTCTGCATAGCTCTGCTCAGCGGATACTGCAGTTTAACGTCCAGCGTATAGTCATTGCCAACGGTACGTTCCTGCGCCTCCACACCATGATAGGCGCGAAAGTGCAGGTTTTTGAGATAAACTGTTCCTTTTTGGAGTTTCATCTTGCTTGTATTCTTCAGAGTTGTACTTGGGTAGTTTTAGGATGGTTCTAAAAATTATCCGCAGCGGCTGGCACCACAGTTGGTACAGATAAGACATCCTTCCTGGTACACCAGTGTTTCTTGTCCGCATACGGGGCATTTCTGTCCTTTGGCCTGGGTTCCATCGGCCACATATTTTTTAAGGGCGCGCTCTACACCATTCTTCCAGGTATTGATACTCTCGTCGTTGAGTTGCAGCGAACCTACCAGCTTGATAACGTTGTCGATAGGCATACGATAGCGCAGCACACCGGATATAAGTTTGGCGTAGTTCCAATATTCGGGGTTAAACTTCTGCGACAGGCCTTCTACGGTGGTCTTGTAGCCGCGCTTGTTCTCAAACTGGAAGTCGTAGCGGTGAGTACCGTCGTCGTTGGTCTGCTTGATTATCTTGCCCCGGGTTACGGTTTTTGGCAATACTATGCCTTCTTCATCGTCTTGCAGACCAGTGAATATCTCGTAGGGATAGCCGTCAAGCAGTCCTACAAAGGCCACCCATTTCTCGCGATTGTTCTGGAAACGTACCACATCGCACACCAATTCTTTGGGGCGTGTCTCGGTTACTGGCGGACGCATACAGGGACTTGCCTGCGGTTCGGCCGGTTGGGGAGCGTCTTTCTTCTTATCTTTCTTTGACACGGCCACCATCACTCCCGACCGACTTCCATCGCGGTAGATAGTACATCCCTTACAACCAGACCGCCATGCCTCTACATAGAGGCGGTTTACTAGGTCTTCGTCTACATCGTTAGGCAGATTTACGGTTACAGAGATAGAGTGGTCTACCCATTTTTGGATAGCGCCTTGCATTTTTACCTTCATAAGCCAGTCTACATCGTTGGCTGTGGCTTGGCTGTAGGGCGACCGTGCCACCAGTTGGTCTATTTCTTCCTGAGAGTAATGCTTGGCAGTATCTATGCCGTTAACCTCCATCCATGTAAGAAACTTACGATGGTATACAATATACTCTTCAAAACTATCGCCCACCTCGTCTACATAGTCTACACGTACATCGGCATCATTGGGATTAACCTTACGGCGGCGCTTGTACACAGGCATAAATACGGGTTCTATACCCGATGTGGTCTGGGTCATAAGCGATGTGGTTCCCGTGGGAGCTATGGTAAGGCAGGCTATGTTGCGGCGGCCGTATTTTACCATATCGGCATAGAGCGCAGCATCGGCCTCGCGTATGCGTTGTATAAAAGGATTGGCCTCTTCTCTATGGGCATCGTATATGGCAAAAGCTCCACGCTCGCGAGCCATATCTACCGAGGCGCGATATACGCCCAAAGCCAATGTGCGGTGCACCTCTACACTAAAGTCGGTAGCCTCTTGGGTACCATAGCGCAGTCCCATGGCGGCCAGCATATCACCCTCGGCTGTAATACCTACACCTATACGACGGCCCAGACTGCTCTTGTGGCGTATTTTCTCCCATAGGTGATATTCAGCCTCTTTTACCTCGTCGCTCTGAGGATCGCTCTTTATCTTGGCCATTATCTGGTCTATCTTCTCCATCTCCAAGTCTACTATATCGTCCATGATGCGCTGGGCCACACGGGCATGACTACTAAAGAGTTCGAAGTTAAAACGAGCTTCGGGGGTAAAGGGATTTTCTACATAGCTGTACAGATTGACACATAGCAGTCGACAACTGTCATAGGGGCAGAGGGGTATCTCGCCACAGGGGTTAGTGCTTACAGTACGAAATCCCAGGTCGGCATAGCAGTCGGGTATACTTTCGCGCAGTATGGTATCCCAAAACAGTACACCGGGTTCGGCACTCTTCCAAGCATTATGTATTATCTTTTTCCATAGTTCCTGAGCATTTATAGTCTTGGTAACCATGGGTGCTTGACTGTCTATAGGGAATTGTTGCTGATAGCTACTGCCGTTGATGGCTGCTTGCATAAACTGGTCGTCTATCTTTACGCTTACATTGGCTCCAGTTACCTTACCCTCGGTCATTTTGGCCTCGATAAAGGCTTCGGCATCGGGATGCTTAATGCTTACAGAGAGCATCAGCGCGCCGCGACGTCCGTCTTGCGCCACTTCGCGTGTAGAATTGGAGAAACGTTCCATAAAAGGCACCAACCCGGTAGATGTAAGGGCCGAGTTGTTTACTGGCGAACCTTTGGGGCGCAGTTGGCTCAAGTCATGGCCTACCCCACCGCGACGCTTCATCAGCTGTACTTGCTCTTCATCTATGCGCATAATGGCGCCATATGAGTCGGCATCACCATCAAGATCTATCACAAAACAGTTGCTCAGCGATGCCACCTGGTGGTTATTACCGATGCCCGTCATAGGACTTCCAGCCGGAACAATATAGCGGAAATGGTCTATCACATCGAACACCTCGCGAGCGGTCATTGGATTGTCGTATTTGTTCTCTATACGGGCTATCTCGTTGGCTATACGCCAATGCATATCTTCTGGCGTAAGTTCGTATATATTGCCTTGGCTATCTTTCATGGCATACTTGTTTACCCATACCCGGGCTGCCAGTTCGTCACCATCGAAATAGGCAAGTGTAGCACGGTAAGCCTCTTCGTAAGAATATGTCTTCTGTTGGTTCATAACAAATTGGATTATACTATGGTATATAGGGTGGTTCTAAAAATTACCACCGTTAAGTTTATTCTTTATTGAGGGATAGCTTTTTGTATGATTTATAGAGCCACCCTATAATAGTACAAAACTACTATATTTTTTTAACTTTTGCGACCATTTATCGGGAAATTTTCAAAAAAGATTTCTCCCTTTTGTTTTCCTTTTTGGATAACTTTGGATAACTTTGCCGTAATAAAATTTCCCAAAAAGATGACACAGTTTACTTCCAGACGTTCTATACGCCGTTATACCCAACAACCTGTAAGTGCCGAACTTCTTGACCGTCTACTCCACGATGCCGAGCGCACCCAGACTATGGGAAACCTGCAGCTCTACTCGGTTATCGTTACCCGCAGCGACGAGATGAAGCAGAAGTTGGCACCGGCCCACTTTTCGCAACCTATGGTAACGGGAGCACCCGTAGTACTTACGTTTTGTGCTGACTTCCGCCGCACTACGCTGTGGGCCGAGCAGCGCAACGCCCACCCAGGATACGACAATCTGCTGAGTTTTATCAACGCCGCCACCGATGCTCTGCTCTACTGCCAAACATTCTGCAACATGGCCGAAGCCGAAGGATTAGGACTCTGTTTTTTGGGCACAACTGTTTATTGTCCCGAATCTATTATCGACACGCTACAACTGCCCCAGTTAGTATTCCCCGTAGCCACAATTACCTTGGGGTGGCCTGCCGAACATCCGGCACAGACCGACCGTCTGCCCCTAAGCGCCATCGTCCACCAAGAGACATATACCGACTATTCGCCCGAAAGCATTGATGCAGCCTACACCTACAAAGAAGCTACTGCAGAGAACCGCCATTT
>CAVHVH010000114.1:2264-7142 GCA_963639385.1 Oscillospiraceae bacterium | reverse complement strand
TCACAAGCCCGTTGCAAATCTTCTTGCATTCCCTTATCTGCCTTAATCAGATGGTCGCAATGTACTGTAGTTGGAATGGTCACATGGTCTTTCCCGGCATTCATAAATTGCAGCAGTGCCATTTGGGCTGTAGCATCTTGCATGGCTACCCGGTCTGGACGAAAAACCGCATAATCTGTTGTGCGCAGTTCTTGCTTTATATCCATATTATTATATAAATGAACATAAAGTATCTTTTCGGCATAAGTAAGAGCATGCCCAATATGCTCGCGTATGGTGTTTACTTTGTTTACATAACTGTTATAAAACACCTCTATCATATTAAGGTCCTGTGTCATAATTATAATGGCTTAGATAGTTATCACGTAAAAACAACATTGCAAAGGTAAAAATAAATATCACCAAAATGACATAAAAATAGCCGGAAAAATGACAATTTGCTTTAAAAAGCGCGCAACAACAATAAATTCTGTATAGTTATGCAATATTTGATTGAATACACCTTTTGTTATAACAACAAAAAGAATTAACTTTGCTAAAAAATAGACTATGTTAAAGCGTTTCTTTCTATCGCAGTTCATTACATTTATAACCATTGCGGTGTATTGTCAGACTTACGAGTATAAACAGATTTTTTCAACTGATGAACTGAAAGACGGGGCCGATTGTTTTATAACTTGCGAAAAATCTTCGCAACTATGTGATCTAACTTTTACAGAAGACAGTAGATGCGAGGGCGTCTATGATTTTAAGTGTTCATCCAAATATAAAAATATTAGTGATTTGGCTTCTACCACCCAGATATTCAAAATCAAAAAGATTAATGATAAATTTTATCTGTATGTGCCAGAAAGAGATGCTTATGTGTCAACAGTAGACCAAAGTATAACGTCACAAACTGCACTATATAACATGTTTGTTTTTACGGCAGATGCACGCAACGAAATCACAATTGGCAGCATAAACAATTTAACCGAAATGAAAATCGGTAATAAATACATCCTATTTCATCGAACTGTTGATAAATATCGGGCAATGAGCAACATTAACAATGATTATATGCCTGTAAAATTTTATATTATCCAAGAAAAGGGCGAAGACCCAATATTGGAGCTAAACAGCGATACTGACCTAAAAAACACCAAATTTAGTGGAACAATTAAATTCAACAGAAATTTTGAAAATGGATATTTCAACACCTTGGTTCTTCCATTTGCCGTCAATTCGCCGTGGGAAGTATTTGGTGACAACGTTGAAATATATGAGCCTATAACCGGCAATGCAAACGAAATTGGATTTAAGAAATTACAAAAAGGGGAAAGTATGACTGCTTATGTACCCTATCTATTATATGGTACTTTTAATGCTGCGCCTTATATAATAAAGAATGTTTCTTTAAGCTACAATTCTGTGGGTACAAAGCTCAAAACTACTGTTGGAGAACAAATTCTATACAGCGTATTCCAAAAGAAACAATTGGGAAATACTTCAAATTACGTACTTTATCAGAATCAATTAAGACCCTGCCAAAAGGTACAGTCGTTATACATAGAACCATATAAATGGTATCTAGTAACACCCAAAACAAAAGCAAATTCTTCAAATTGGGAAAAGATAATCTATATCAATACAAATAAAGTTAGTTCCAACCACCCATAAATGACAATTTACTCACAACTATCAAAAAGGCCACTTAACTCTATAAAGAGCAAGTGGCCTTCGTATTTTTAATGTTATAGGAGGTTCTATAAATTAACTTTGGCAGATTATAGAACCACATTAATCTATTATTTTGCGTACGATACGCTACGGGTTTCGCGGATTACGGTTATCTTTACCTGACCAGGATAAGTCATTTCGTTCTGAACCTTTGTAGCTATCTCATCAGAAAGTTTGATGCTCTCTTCATCGCTCATCTTGTCAGCACCAACAATTACACGCAACTCGCGACCGGCCTGAATAGCATAGGTCTTAACTACACCTGGGTAACTCATAGCTATGGCCTCAAGGTCGTTAAGGCGCTTGATATAGGCCTCTACTATCTCACGACGTGCACCGGGACGTGCACCAGATATAGCATCGCACACCTGAACAATAGGAGCCAAGAGCGTTTCCATTTCAGTTTCGTCGTGGTGGGCAGCTATGGCATTGCATATATCTGCCTTCTCCTTATATTTCTCTGCCAATTTGGCTCCATAGAGTGCGTGCGGCAATTCGCTCTCCTCATCGGGCACTTTTCCTATATCGTGCAAAAGACCAGCTCGCTTAGCTTTCTTGGGATTAAGTCCCAACTCTGAGGCCATTACAGCGCAGAGGTTGGCTGTTTCGCGAGCATGCTGCAATAGGTTCTGACCATACGAAGAACGATATTTCATCTTTCCTACAATGCGCACAAGTTCGGGATGCAAACCATGAATACCCAAGTCGATAACTGTACGCTTTCCGGTTTCGATAATTTCATTGTCCAACTGTTTCTTTACCTTTGCTACAACCTCTTCGATACGGGCTGGATGAATACGCCCGTCTGTTACCAATTGGTGAAGAGCCAATCGGCACACCTCGCGACGTATAGGATCGAAAGCTGATATTACAATAGCCTCTGGGGTATCGTCTACAACTATTTCCACACCGGCAGCAGCCTCAAGTGCACGTATATTGCGACCTTCCCTACCAATAATTCGTCCCTTAACCTCATCGTTGTCAATATGGAATACGCTTACCGAGTTCTCTATGGCCGTTTCGGTAGCTACACGCTGGATGGTCTGGATAACAATTTTTCTAGCTTGCTGATTAGCATTGAGTTTTGCCTCGTCAACTATCTCATTGATATAACTAGCGGCATCAAGTTTGGCTTGATCTTTCAAACTGTCTATCAGTCGTTCTTTAGCTTCTTCTGCGCTCAATCCTGATAGTTCTTCCAATTTGGCCCGCTCTTGCTCTTGCATCTTCTCCAGTTCCTGCTGCTTTACCTGCATGAGTTTCTTCTCATTGTCTATGCGTTGCTGCAATCCCGTGAGTTCCTGCTTCTTGCGGCCTATTTCTTCCTGGCGCTGGTTAAGTGATATTTCGCGTTGCTTGAGACGGTTTTCATTTTGTTGAATTTTCTGATTGCGCTGCTGCACCTCTTTTTCCAGTTCACTTTTCTTGTTTAAGAATTTCTCCTTAACCTCCAGCAGTTTCTTTTCCTTTACTACTTCGGCTTCCTTTGAGGCTGCCGCTACCATTTCATTGTATTTTCCTTTAATTACATAACGGAAAATCATATAACCGGCCAATGCTCCGAGAACCAAAGCTACGACCCCTATAATAAGTGTAGTTACCATTGTTATTTATATATAATTTATTCCTTACTTCTTATTTGTGGCAATACTAAACACCGCCCTTATTAGGACGTTTATAGAACCAATCTTACTCTTTTTCTAACGCTTCTTCTATTTCGGAAGTCAACTTGGTAAGGATATCAGTAACAGGCAATATATCGTGTTTTTTGGTTTCTTTTTGGTATCTGAGAGATATATCTATCAGAGCCATGTATAATATTTCCTTTTCACTCTTGCTGCCTTTGTAGACGGCCGAGTAACTGTTTACAACATCAGTTATCAGTTTAGCGGCGGCACGATAAAACTCTTCCTCCTCCCGAGGAATTGTTACTGTCATGTCGGTATCGTAAACATGTAACCTTATGCGTAATCTTTCCTTGTCTGACTCACCCATTGCTTCGCGTTATTTTTCGCTAAGTAGCGTGATACATTTATTAACATCTCTGATAAGCTTGGAAATACGTTTCTGCGCACCTTCTACATCACCATCGGTGACTTCGATCATCCTCGCCATCTTCAAGTTATCATAGTCCATGGATGCCTGAGACAAACGCGCTTCAAGCTCGGCTATTTTGCCGTCGCGTTCTAACACCGCTGCAGCAAGACCATCTTTCTCCTTTTTGAGTTCTTCAAAACGGAGAATCATCTGCCGCATGCGCGTAGTAAATAACGCTAAGGTTTTCTCTGTTGCGTCCATGATTTCAGTTTATTTTACAAAACTACGAAAAATCATCTGTAATTTCAAATAATGTTTCGTTTTTTTGTCATTTATCCTTATCTTCTTTTACTTTCGGCTCTTTCTTGGCCAACATCACTACTTGATAGACAAAATCGGCAATCCATTTTTCCGAGAAAGCAAGACGCTTGTTATATTGCCGTATATTGAGCACTACCTTGACAACACCCGCATCACGATAATCGTTCTTTGTAAAAATGTCTTTTACCGTCTTCTCCGTCATAGAGTAGATGGCGCTTTTGAAAAACGATGGCATACGCAACTTGAATTTCATAAGATTGCCCATAAGCATCATCAAGTCCTGCGTAAATCCCTGGAATTGGATAAGGTAGACTTGAACATCTTGTATCTTACGGCAATTTTTGCGGATACTGGAGTCTATCTCCTTAAAGAAGAGGTCGTCTATCTTATACAACTCTTTCAGCATTTTTTTACAATGACTCTTCTCACCTACTCCAAGCTTATTGTTTTGAGTAGGTACATGAAGCGTAGCCTTAAACATACGCAAATCAGGGAGCATTGCAAGATTATTGATACCCAGTTGACTGGCTATCGATGCTTGAAAATACACCCTAACGAGCGTCATGTAATCTTCCATTCCACCCGTTTTCTTTTCTGCAGCCTTATTTCCGAACAGTTTTTGAAATATTCCCATTATTTTTCTGTTAAATGGTGGCTATAAAAATCACCACCGCATATTTGTACTATAATAACAATTAATCTAATATTTTATAATAAAATTGATGACTTCTTACAGTCAGTATTTCGATTTATTCCCAAATCAAAGCGAAAAATCTGAACGTTACAAAACACGTACATCAC
>CAVHVH010000114.1:0-2254 GCA_963639385.1 Oscillospiraceae bacterium | reverse complement strand
CATTGAATACGAAAATAATCTTGAAACCTGCCCAAAGTTTTTATAGATTCATCCTACATTTTTATTTAAATAACAGCCCGATTACCATTAACAACCACAAAATTACAACAAACCCGACAATTGTCAAAATTATTTTGCGCATTTCTTTTAGGACACGGCATATTGACATATTGATTTTTCCCTGCCGTCCTACACCTATTGCGGATAGTTGCCTGGCATCTGTATCCTCGGTGATAAACGGAATGATACTTCTCATTCAAAGAATATTATCCCAAACTGGGGTATAGTATTTTATCTAAAGGGTTTATGATGCAAAAAGCACAACCTCTTAAAGGACTGTGCTTGATTTAGGGGTATCTATGTTCTTTTACTTTGTCTACAACGACTTAGCAAACATTTCTCTTCTTACAATAAGGTTATTCTCTAAATGATTTGCTTATATGAATATTTAACCAAAGAAACCCTTTTCCCAATAAAAATGTATTTGCTCATTGGCTTCTTTAGTCATTTCTCCTTTTTTAAGCTTTTCATCACACTCATCAAGATAGTTTGCTACCTCTTTCTCACGTTTATTCACTTGTATCAGAATGCAAATAAATAAAACCACCAAAAGTGAAATAGACACAATAGCAAATATATCTACCCATAATGGTTGAAAAAGCACTAAATAAACTACACCTAAAATAACAAGGCAACTCAATATATTCTGTTTCATTTTTATACTATCTTAAAGTTTCCCATTTACCTACTTTGTTTTTTCTCATGTTAGTGAGTTGTTGTTCTATGGTTTCCTTAAATGGACGCCAAGATATTATTTGGTCAGGAAGTAGGGTTTCTTGAGTAAATGGTTTTCCACCAAAGGCATCTACTAACTCAACATTTTTAATATTATGTGCTGTTTTTGAAAGCACTGGGATATTTTTATTTTCAATAGCTGTCATAGATTTTGTCAGCAATGGTGAAAAGGTTCTACTATCTATAAAAGGTTGTACATCCCAAGTATCAGTAAAAAGAACGTCTCCTGTACTATAGTGTGTTGGAGACAAATATGCTGGAACTGGAAGCAGTGGATTAGGTTTTACAACCTCAAGATTCCTAGGGTTAAGAAATTTATAATTTGCAAACCCTCCATTTAGAGTTATTAAATCATTTGCTACTACTTGCCCTGTTGAGGGGTCTCCGTAATATTGCACACTATTAGGAAAATCAGTAGGTATATTTTTTGATATATCCTCATCAGGATATTGCTTTTTTACATGTCTAATATAATCCCAATCAACATCATACTTACCATTAGGCTTTTTTACATATAGAGAGTGCATTTTTCCATCAGAAAGTAGTTCTTGATGAGGCTTTAACCCCATACTTAGTCTATGAGCATCATTTCTAAATATTTCAAAGCCGCTTGGATTAGTTTTATCAATAATCCAATTAGGCATATGATTAGGGTCTGAAACATTAGGTCTAAGAAATCTAGGCGTAAGGAACTCCAGTCCCATATTAAATATTTGAGAATTTCGTGAAGAAGCATCTGCTTCGCCATTAGCATATGCTGATGGTCTAATATTATTGTAGTATGGTTTTCCCAAATATTCTCTAGTAAGAGGCTTTAAAGTTGCATTTGATTTATTAGTTAACATAGTTTGCAGAAAATCTCCTGCAGCGGCTCCTCTAGGGGCACCATAGTAATACCCTGGATTAAGCATATCTCCCATTCCTGGAGTAAGGGGTGTATTCATAGCTACATTAGTTCCAAAGTCTCTACCTGTAAGAGCTTCTGAAGCTTCATTTACTGCTTTACCTCCTACATAACCACCAAGTAATGTACCAGCAGTTGCCAAAGGAGCAGAAAATGCAGTTCTTGCTACTGCAGGTAGTGAGGCAACAGATGCTGCAGGAAGATAAGTTCCAGATATAGCATTTATAACTTTACTTTGGGATCTTCTTGTTTTACCCCAATCTACTTCATCAGGATTATATTTTTTAACTGTAGCAGGTGCTATAGGATTAATTCTATAGGTATCATTACCTGTAACTTTATCCCAAACACCTTCAGCAAGTCCACTCAAGGTGGTATCATATTGTTTTTGTCTTGTATTGAGTTTGTTCCATACAGACTCTTGCCAAGGACCCCATGAACCATCTTGAGGGACATCATATCCTGCTGCTCTCATATAAGCTTGTCTGCTTTTATTGTATGAGTCCACTTGAAGAAGTGGGTTTAATTTAAGTCTATCAAATGTCTTAGTCGGGT
>CAVHVH010000113.1:0-7191 GCA_963639385.1 Oscillospiraceae bacterium | reverse complement strand
GACATACAAAAACATCAAGAAAAAATGCTGAATCTCTTGAGTAGTGAAGCTAAGCATATTCAAACATCATTATATAACAAACAACTATGACTATACCTGCTAAATTCAAAGAATATATATGGCTTGTCAACACCATACGAAAGGCCAGACGCATAACATTTGCCGAAATCCAAGACAAATGGATAGCCACCGATATGAGTGATGGCATTGAATTGACACGTTCTACCTTTGTGCGTCACAAGGATGCCATAGAAGATATTTTCGGCATTTTTATCGAGTGCGACCGACAAAACGGTTATAAGTATTTTATTGGCAACGACAATGTATTGCGCGAAGAAAGTGTGCAAAACTGGATGCTATCTACTTTATCGGTGAGCAATATTATAAGCGAGAGTTTGTCTCTTCAAGACCGAATTCTACTTCAACCAGTACCTGCAGAGGGCGATTACCTAAAGATGGTTATCGAAGCCATGAAAAAGTGCGTACGTATTGCTATTGAATATAGAAAGTACGGCACCGAAAAACCCCATCATCTAACATTTGAGCCATACTGTATCAAACTATTCAAACAACGTTGGTATATCTTAGGTCATTTCTATCGTGACGCAACAACAGACAAGCCAAAGTCAGATTACTTCGGCATATTCTCATTTGACCGTATTCTTGAGATGTCGCTTACAGATATTAGGTTCCAAATAGACCCCAATTTTGATGCCCAAGAATATTTCAACGAGTGCTATGGAGTACTTGCTGGCGATGGCACAAAACCCGAGAAAATAATCATTAGAGCATATGGGTATGAGAGATACTATCTAAGAGACTTGCCGATGCATCATACCCAACGTGAAATCGGCCATGGAGAGAATTTTGCTGACTTTGAAATTATCATACGCCCAACAATTGATTTTAGCGGACATCTTCTAAGTCGTGGCAATCAGATAAAGGTACTTTCGCCCAAATGGCTGGCAGATGAAATTTACCATATGCACTTAGAGGCTGCACTTATGTACCAACCTGAAGAAGAACAACAAAATGATGGAAAAAAATAAAATTTCCATAGGTTGTTTCACGAATTGACACTACCCTACTACAACTTTGCACAAGAGAATTAATATATAACTATATGAAGATACTATTTTCGCCTGAGTTCAGCGGGCACGTATTCATAGGACTGAACGAGCAACAACCGGAGATGATGGACACAATGGTCTGTGACACAACCGGACTAGTTGGCGTATTGGAACTGAGAATAGGAATCCACGTAGAGGAGCTGTCGGGCAAAAAGCGCACTGTGCTCTATTACAAGGCTCTATCAGACTATATGCGCAAGCATCCTAACAACATTTTGGCACCCTCATTCAAGTTATCTGGACTTGGCACTGCAGAGCAAGCACTCAGATGGCGAGATAGTTTAATACTTGACAAGTGGGACTCTACTGCTAACAAAGGCAGCGAGCGTTTGAAGGTACTTGCCGGTACAGAGAAATACTTTGACAGCAAGGGACTGACTGACAGGATAACCTCCATTATACATTATATATATAATAAGGAAGAGAAAAATTTGTTTGATGACTTAGAAGTAGTACTACCCTGCGAAGCAGAACTACTCCACCCCACCATCATTGAACTGCTTAATGTATTGGAACAACGGGGAGCTATGATTTCACAGATGCCATTGTTCACAAATGCCGATACCAATCTAACAAAAGTGGCCAAACTATTGGCATCCACTAATGGCGAAGAAATCAATCTAACAGAGGGCGACACCTCATTCCTAATCTACCGCTTCACCGATGAAAATTCGGCCAACGAATACCTATCTCTAAAAGGAGAGGAGCTGAATGCCGACGTATGGATAAACAATAGCAACAAGGCATTAGACAACTGGCTTCGCATGATGGGGAAACCCACGATGGGAAGCAGTATGGCCGATTCGTCACCCCTGTTGGTGCAATTGTTTGTACTGGGCCTGGAAATGATGAAAGAACCACTGAACATCCAAAGCATAATCAGTTGGCTCTATTCACCTATGCAGCCTTTCGGCACCTACTTCGGCGGTATACTGGCCGAAACTATTATCGCTGAGGGTGGATATAGGAATGAGAAATGCCAGGAAGTAGTAAACAATTACATAAAGGGCAAATACACCTACCACGACAAGGAGGAAGATGAAAAACTGACGGAAGAACAGCGAGCCAAGCGAGATGAACATGAAAAGAAAGAACGCAAGCAACGGGTCAGAGTCTATTTGCCATCGTTTGAAGTAAAAGAAAATGTAGAAACTATTGCTTTGAAGTCCTATCTGAATAGTTTATCAGGATGGGCAAGCAATCGCGCTCATGTATTGCGCGAGAATCCAAACAACGAGGGTTGGACCAGTCAGTTGGAGAGCCTTTCTCAGATGTGCGACACATTTATCCTGCTATTAGATTCGTCTAATATGGGACAGTATGCAGATTGGAAACAGGTAGACAGCTGGGTAAGCACGCTCTACAAAGGTGAAACTTTTATGCAGTATGCCCCACAACGAGGTAGCCGAGAGTTGATAGACAGTCCGGCAAAGATGGCAGCCCGCAGCAAGCGTACCATTTGGATGAATTTCATGGGCGACTTTGGGCATCAATTGGATTGCAGTTTCCTCTATCCCAGCGAGAAAGAAACCATTAAGGACAGCTTAACGCTATGGGATGAACGCAAGGAAACTGACTACCACCAAAAGATGGAGATGTTGCCGCTATTAATGACCGATGAGCAGATAATACTGATAGTAACCGACTATGCCGAAGGAGAACCCACACAAAAGCATCCGTTCATGGTAAGATTGGAAAGTCAAGTAAAGAATCTGAAAGACTTCATTATTATGCCCAACCTACTTGATGAGAACACAGAAAACATATCGCTGGTAAGTAACGAGAACATACAGCCATGTATCAACTTCAGCCATGCCAACCTGCTAAAATGGCCAAGCCACCTAAGTCCTACATCGCTGAGTACACTGGTGGAGTATCCGCTCGACTTCATGATGGAACGAATGCTGAAGATAGTAAATACAGGCCCGAGTAGCATTGCCGATGTAAAAACCACAAAGGGTACAGTGGCTCATGCAGTCATTGAGAGCTTGTTTGCTCCCCGTAACGGCAAGCACCAAAGTACCGCCGATGAGATAGAGCAACGCATCAAGAAGGAATTTAACCAACAGATGAGGCAAAACATTGAAGCCTGCGGTGCAATTCTCTATCTACCCGAAAACCGTTTAGAGGCCGAACTGCTTACAGAACAACTACGCCGTTGCCTGGATGTATTGCTTGATATAATCCGTGAGAACAGGCTAAAGGTTACAGGCTGTGAGCAGATGGTGACAAAGGACATGGGTATGCTCAAGACTGGAGAAAACTGGGATATGATTGGTTTCATCGATATGACCTTAGAAGACGAAAGCCACCATCCCGTAGTGTTTGACTTCAAATGGACTTCATCCAAATCGTACTACAGAGACCTGCTTAAAGCCAACCGCTCCATACAATTAGAACTCTACCGTACTATACTCTCTGCCGAGAAACATGATGCAGTAGAGAAGGTTGCCTATTTTCTTATGCCTGAGGGACATCTGTACAGTCTGGAACATTTTGATGGACTAAACTGTACACAGTTGCAGCCAGACAACATGAACAACATAGTAGAGCAACTGAAAAATTCTTTCTTCTACCGCAAGAAACAGCTGGACAACGGACAACTGGAGGTAGGTGAAGGATTTCCTGCTTCAATGGTAACATATTATAATGACACTGAAACACAGTCGCTATTCCCCTTGAAGATAGTTGAAGGGATGCAACAAATGAATATTTTCAGCAATTACACATTATTTAAAAGCATCAAGGAGGGCGAATAAATGAAGAACGTAACATATATCAATGCCAGTGCCGGCAGTGGAAAAACCTATACACTAACCCATAAACTGGCTGAATTGATAGCAAAGCACAAGGTAGAGCCAGAGCAAGTCATCATGACTACCTTCACGGTAAAGGCAGCCACTGAGATGAAAGAAGAAGCCAAGAAGGTACTCTATGAGAAGAGTCTCTTTGAACAGGCATCGCGGCTTGACCAAGCCATGATTGGTACTATCCACAGTGTGGCCAATGCACTTATCAACAAATACTGGTTCTTCCTGGGACTGTCGCCAGACATGGGCGTGATGGCCGAGGAGGATACACAGTTCTATATCTCACAGTCGCTCTCTGACCTGCCTACACATGAAGAGTTGCAACAGCTGCACGAATTCTTTGAAGATTTTGATATCCAATATAAGTATGGTTCTGGGAAGCGTGGCATTAACTACGACTGCTGGAAAAACGACATTCAGCAGATAATTGCATTTACCACCAACTACGAGATTACCGACTATGAGCGTAGCATCAAGGAGTCACTGGACTATATCAAGCAATTTGTTAACCCCGACCTGAAGTCAGACTATAGGAAAGAGGAACTGATGGCCATTCTGAAGGAGCACCAGATATTCCTTGATAGCAAGCCAAACAATGCTTCGAATGATGGCAGAAAGGCTGAACTTAAATCTTTGTGGCGTGGGGTTGGCCATCCAACGGTGAGATGGTACAAACGTTTGGCCAAACTATTGAATGCACTGAAGACATGTGGCCCGCTGGCAGAAAATATGCGTGACCAACTGGCCGACTTTTGGCATTTCCCACTAATCTATCAGAAACAGGAAACTTACATCCGTCTGCTGTTCACCTTAGCAGCAAGATGGAAAGACCGTTATGCCAACTATAAAAAGGAGAAGAATCTACTGGACTACAACGACATGGAGAAATACCTGCGAGATCTGCTGACAAACGAGAAACTGTCAGAAGAAATCTCCAAAGACTACCGTTACCTGTTTGTAGATGAATACCAAGATTGTTCACCTATTCAAGTAAAGATATTCGACCGCCTATCAGAACTGATGGAACGTAGCTTTTGGGTTGGCGACTACAAACAGGCCATCTATGGCTTCCGTGGCAGTGACATTACACTGACCAAGGCTGTAGTTGACCACATTGCTATGGAACAGAACGGCTGCAAGATGGCCAAACCGCTTGACACTTCCTATCGTTCACTGCCAGACATAGTAAAGGTATGTAACAAGACTTTCAAACAGACCTTTAACGGGGTATTGGAAGAAAGCTCTATTGTACTAAAAGAACATCGTGAAAATAAAGAAGGCATTACCTCGCTCCGCTACTGGAATATGACGGATGAAAACGCACCTGACATTCCGGCTCATATCGCCCAATTGGTGCAACAGGGTGTGAAGCCCAATGAAATTGCTGTATTGGGAAGAATGAATGCGCCATTGAACCAAATAGCAAACACACTGAACAGAGAATACAGAATTCCGACCAGCAGGGAAGATATGCCCGTGATGGAGATGAATTCCACACCCCTAGTAATGGCACTATTAGCGCTAGTGGCCAGCGAGAAAGATGCACTGGCCAAAGCACAGATAGCATTCTTGACCGAGAAGAACTTTGGCACAAAAGAACTAATTGAGCACAAACTGCTGTTTGATGCTGAAGAAGATAGTCACACAAAAGACTTCTTGAACAACGTACCACTGGTGCAACGGTTACTGAAACTGCGACCGATGCTGAAGCAACAGTCAGTAGCTGCACTGGTAGAGACTATGATTGTTGAACTTGATCTATATAATGAAGTGAAGAAGATAGGTTATGTTTCAGAGTCAGTTTCCTGTCTGAATACCTTCATTAGGACAGCCTACGCCTACGAACAGCACTGTATTCAGATGAACCTGCCGGCCACAGTAAACGGGTTTATGGACTACCTTATGGTAGTTAACCCTGTTGGTCAAGGTGATGCCAATGGTGTACAACTGCATACCTATCACTCAAGCAAAGGTTTGCAGTGGAAATTTGTTATTCTGACTTCACTCAGAGAATGCATAAACGACCCGAAGAAAATTGTGAAGCAAAACATCTTCGGCATACATTTCAACTATACCGAGCACCCCTCTGCTGTGGTTCCCTACCCAGAGGTGTTTATACGTGTGATACCGTTCATCTATGGCTCTGGTAGCGCCAATATTCCTGCAGACATTCTGCTGACCATTGAGGCTTCACCACTTTTTCAGAAGGTGAAAGAAGACACGTTGTCAGAGAGCAATCGTTTGCTATATGTTGGCATGACCCGCCCGAAGGATGTAATGATTTTGGCTCTAGAGCCTCCAGCAAAGGGCAATCATGTACTGGAGTGGTTTAAGGATGTAGGCCTTAACAGCGTAAATATAACAACGCAAGACGACCTACTGGGCATAGGTTATAACTTCAAGAAAGAAGTTCTAACTAACGAACAACTGGCCAACCTCTCACTGTATACGACAGAAGATGAGAAGATGAAGACCCATCGTATTCCATACATGAGCGAAAATTGTACAGAAGAACAGAAATACCTATCACCGAGTTCACTACGCAAGAAAGGCTTTGTTGACAAGCATTATGATATTTGTGAACGAATGCCGAGGGGTACATTGGTGGGTAAAACCATGGCCGATGTGGGCAATTGCATCCATCAGATATTCTGTGGTATTGAACAACACATTGACAATGAGGATTACTACAAAGACTTGATAGCCAGCTACGGACTTACTACCTATCTAAAGGACATTTCTGCCATCAAGAAGGCCTGGAAGGCATTAGTATCGTGGTTAAAGGGGCAATTCGGCGAAGTTGTGCATATCTATCATGAACGTCCCTTCACCCATCTAAAGGATGGGCAGGTATTCACAGGTAGCATTGACCTGGTATGGCAGACTGCAGAAGGTGACATATTGATTGATTTCAAGACCTGTCCGTTGGGACACAAATATATTCTCGATAAAGAGTCCGAACACTATGCCGGTTGGTATGCCGGCCAGTTAGATGCTTACACCGATGCCCTTGAAGCTGCAGGAGAGAAGGTTATCAAGCGCTTCATCTATTATCCCGTCAGCGGTATGCTATGCGAAATTAGCAGGGGTATGGATTGGAAACCACCCTACATGGAGAATACTTTCCATGTGTTTGGCATTGATGGACTGGTAATGAACGACCTTTGGGATGAAGCTGTCAATTACTGTAGCGACAACGGATTTTCTGGAGAAATCAAGATATTTGAGCAAGATACGAAAGAAGATGGGCT
>CAVHVH010000112.1:0-7388 GCA_963639385.1 Oscillospiraceae bacterium | reverse complement strand
AATATAGACAAGAGCTATCGTACAGGTGTAGAATTTACCGCCGACTGGACACCACTGCAGTGGCTCACACTCGCCGGTAATGCATCGCTATCGGCTAATCGTCTGAAAGACTTTACCGAGTATATTGAGAACTGGGATGATGATACCAAACCAGCCACAGTACATTACAACCGCTCTACGTTGGCCTTCTCACCCTCTACACTGCTCAACGGTTTTGTCAATATCCACCACAAAGGCTTCGAGGCCGTATGGCATACCAACTTTGTTAGCCGCCAGTATCTTGACAATACCGAGACTGCCCAGCGCTCACTGCCCTGCTACTCGCAGACCAATGTAAGCATGAGCTATACTATGAAGAAAGTGCCCGGACTGAAAGAGGCCGTACTTGGACTGAACCTCTACAATATCTTCGACCGTCATTACGCAGCCAGTGGATGGGTGTACAATGCCGTAGGTTATGGTACATACACGGTAGAAAAACGCTATACACAGATAGGTTATATGCCCATGGCCGGATTTACTATGATGGGTACTGTAACTCTGAGATTCTAATAGATATAGTCTATGGAGACTTTCATTATAGACCATTGGCTCGACATAACTACAACCCTCTTAGGGTTGGCCTATATTTTTTTTGAGTATCGGGCTTCGGTGTGGCTGTGGCCGGTGGGCTTTGTAATGCAGGCACTCGGTATAGTACTCTATTACCAGAAAGGACTCTATGCCGATTGTGGCATGGAGTTCTACTATATCTGCATGACGTGTTACGGATTCTATACCTGGACATGCGGTAGACATACCAATAGAGTAGAAAAGGCCGAGAAACCCATAACCCATTTCAACAGTCGGCTTATACTACCGTGGACGCTGATTACGCTGATTATTTGGGGAGCCATATATTATATGCTGGCTTACCATACCGATTCGCGCGTGCCTGTGGCCGATAGCTTTACAACCGCTCTAAGCATTGTTGGAATATGGGCATTGGCCCGCAAATATTTGGAGCAATGGTTTATCTGGATAGCCGTAGATATAGTAACCTGTGGACTATATTTCTATAAGGATATACCTTTCAAGGCGAGTCTCTATGGATTATATGTTGTTATAGCCGTTGCTGGATACATAAAGTGGAGACGTATGATGAAAAAACGTCATCTTGCAATGAAGGTGTAAACTCAACGGTGGTAATTTTTAGAACCACCCTATAGTAAAGGCTGAAAAAACGCAGGGTGTATGTGCCCTTGCTCACAAGAATTTAGTAAATTTGTCTCATCAAATCTAAACAAGAATTATGGTGAGACATTTTTTTATGCTTTCTATGGCGCTTTGGGCTACAGCAGCCTCAGCGCAGACGGGTTCGGCCAACGAGCCAGTAAACTATATAGGTGGCGAGATATGTAACCCGCGTTTGCACGATGGCGGCCTAAGCTACGCCATTGGTACAGAGAACGTACAGGTTATGCGCGCCAACCGTACCCATCCCGAAGAGGCCGACGGCTATGGATGGACCTATAACCATGCAGCCAATATCACATATTGGAAGGGGCGATTCTATCTGGAATACCTGTCAAACCCCGTTGACGAGCAACAACCACCGGGGCAGACACTGATAGTATCTTCGGCCGACGGCCGCCATTGGGGAAAGCCCGTAGTGGCCTTTCCACCCTACAAGGCTCCCGAGGGCGTAACCATTCCTAAACCTTATTATGGATATATAATGCATCAGCGTATGGGATTTTATACCGCACCTAACGGCCGCCTGCTGCTGGTGGCTTTCTACGGTCACAGCTACAACCCCTTTAAGGAAGGAGGCATAGGGCGTGTGGCTCGCGAGATGAAAGCCGACGGAACTATGGGGCCGATATATTTTATACGCTATTCGTCGCATACAACCTGGAACGCATCCAATACGGCTTATCCCTTCTATACCCAAAGTAAAGACCGCGGATTTCGCGAGGCCTGCAAAGCTTTGCTTAACGACAAACTAAAGACGCTACAATGGATAGACGAAGACCGCGGACTGGACGGATTTTATACGTTGAAAGATTCTATAAACCGTGTGCAGGCCACCTCGTACTATCACCGCAAAGACGGCAAGACTGTGGCTCTATGGAAATGGTCGTACGCAGCTCTCTCGCCAGACAACGGACTCTCTTGGAGCACGCCTGTGCGCATACCAACGCTCATTATGGCTGGTGGTAAACAGTGGGGGCAACGTACTGCTGATGGCCGTTACGCTATCTGTTACAACCCTATAGAAACCCAGCCTTATCGCTATCCACTCGTGGCCATTACTGGCAACGATGGTATAACCTACGACTCGATGTGCGTGGTACACGGCGAAGTGCCGCCACGCCGCTTTATGGGCGAAAACAAAGACTTCGGTCCCTGTTATGTGCGCGGAATAACCGAGGGCGAGACTACTCCTCCGGGCAACGATATGTGGTTGGCCTATACTGTAAACAAGGAAGATGTATGGGTGAGCCGTGTACCAACTCCTATACGCACGGTGTGGACAGGAACTGTTAATGACAATTTTGACAATATACAGCCCCATGCAGCCGTTACCAACTGGAATATCTACCGCCCACGATGGGCCGATGTCTATGTTAACGCCAACCACCAGCTTTGTCTTACCGATTCAGACCGTTACGACTACGCCCGTGCCATACGCGTATTCGAGGCTAAACCCACTACCAATATTAGTCTGGACCTGCAGGTTACAGCCGAAAACGAAGACCCCTTCGAGGCTGATGTAACCGACCGTCATGGCGCACGTATAGTATGCGTGCGGTTGCATAGTGGCAATATTGTGGCCAACGGTGTGGCTGTAGGCAATTACAAATTAGGCGAGTGGACAACTCTCAATATACGTATAGATAATGGTAAGGTAATGGTTGGTGGCCATCAGGTTGAGGCTCTTCATACGGCCAAGAACCCTGAAAGGCTGAGCTTGCGTACCGGCGAGTACCGCGATCTGCCTAACCGGCAGACTCCTAACCAGGAGAAATGTCCACCTCTACCCCAATGCGACGAGCGTACCGCTCCGGCCATGTATCTTATAGATAATGTGCATATAGACTAACGTATAGGCGGATGATTGGTTGGCTGGGAAACATGGTAAGCCAATCCATCCAAGCACACCAGATATTTGCCCGAAAGCTCTTTTCCTAAGAGACTTCGGGCAAATATTTTTGTACATAGTCCTGCGTTTAATGGAGTGATGCATTGTATGGCATGAATATTTGTCTGTTGTATTAGGTATGGTTGCAGAGTAAAAAAAACTGACTGTGGGCTTTATACTTCAGCCGCTTTTAGCTACCTTTGCACGCGATATGAAAAAAAATAAGTTTAACTTACAGTCTTCCTTGCGCTTCAGGCGGTTTTCCAACAAGGGCTATTCGCTCTTTGCCTGCCTCGGACGCGTGGTGCTGGTAGGCGTGCTTACCGTGCCTACACTCAACCATGCCAAGGCCGGTACGCTTACCCGGCAGGTGCAAGCTGAGCCCGATACGCTGGTTCGCAAGGAGATGTCGCTCAGTGAGGTGGTGGTTACCGGCTCGCGAGCGCCGCTGACTGCCCTACAGTCAGCGAAGATCGTTAAGGTTATCACAGCCGACGACATTCATCGTGCGGCAGCCGAAACCGTAAACGATGTATTGAAGTTAGCCACAGGCGTAGATGTCCGTCAGCGCGGTGGCTTTGGTGTACAGACGGACATTTCTATCAATGGCGGAACGTTCGACCAGATTACCGTTCTTCTTAACGGAGTCAATATTTCCAATCCGCAGACTGGTCACAACGCCACCGATTTCCCCGTTTCTCTTTCTGATATTGAGCGCATCGAAATTCTCGAGGGTGCTGCAGCCCGTGTGTTCGGTACTTCGGCATTCAGCGGCGCTGTAAATATCGTTACGCGCAGTGATTCGGCCAAAGCCCTTGATGTAAGCCTCCAGGCAGGTTCGTATGGCACTGTGGGTGGCGATGCACGCGCAACTGTGGGCGGAAATGGTGTGAAGGGTCATCTAAGTGCTGGCTATACCCGTTCTGACGGGGGTATGGTTAATAGCGACTTTGATAAAGGGCATGCCTTTGGCGATGTGGCACTTAGTAGTCGTCATGCCGACCTAATTTTGCAGGCAGGTATGAGTATACAAGATTATGGAGCCAGCACATTCTATTCGGCCAAGTATAATGACCAGTGGGAGAAAACAGCCCGAGTGGTAACTTCGCTCGGAGCTACATTCAAGAACCTGTATCGCGACTTGGAAATCAAACCTTTAGTGTATTATAACAAGTTCTTGGACCATTATCAGCTTATTCACGGTAAAACGGGAGCTCAAGCTGGTGAAAACTATCATAATCTAGATGTGGCCGGAGCTTCGGTTAATGCCCATATCACCTGGGCGTTGGGCAAGACAGCTGTAGGAGCCGACCTGCGTCATGAACATATTCTGAGTACGGCTTATGGCGACCTGCTTGCTGAGAAAGATTGGAAAGATATTCATGGTAGCGACCGAAAATACAACCGCAAAGGAAGCCGCACTAATGCCAGCTTCTTTGCCGAACACAATATTATACTTGGTGGCTTTACCCTATCTGCGGGGGTACTGGCCAACCGAAACACTGGTCTCGACAGTAGGTTGCGTTTCTACCCGGGTATAGATATAAGCTATCGCCCGTCTGATACCTGGAAGGTATATGCCTCATGGAACAAGGCCCTGCGTATGCCTACCTATACCGATCTGTATACCGACAATAGTGTACAGCATGGCGACCGCTCTCTTCGTCCCGAGCGCAACGATACTTACAAGACCGGCCTTTCTTGCCGTTATCCCGGTGTTGGGGTTACAGCCAGCGCTTTCTACAGTAAGGGAAAAGATATGATAGACTGGGTGTACGCTACGGCCGAAAGTACCCGTTATCAGGCCATGAATATAGGTCGCTTGTCTAATATGGGGTATAATGTAGAGATAGAACTACACCCTGCCGAATGGATGGCTGCATCGCCAGTTACAGCAGTAACCATAGGCTATGCCCGCATACACCAACGCCATGATACCGACCAGCCTATATACCGTTCGCTCTATGCGCTGGAATATCTGCGCGATAAGGTTACGGCTTCGGTATCGCACCGTATATGGAGTGCGCTATCAGCCCGATGGACTATGCGCTGGCAACAGCGTATGAATGGTTATCACCCTTATGTCAAAGTCGATGGCAAATTGTTGTGGCAGCAGCCTAAGTACGAACTGTTTGTCAAGGCCGATAATATTACGGCCCACCGTTATTACGACCTTGGTGGAGTGCTTCAGCCCGGACTATGGGTTATGGCCGGAGCCAGTATTCACTTAGGTAAACGCTAAGAATGCTATACTGGGGTGGTAGTTCTTAGAACCACCCTCAAATAACAAAGAGGAAGCTTTGCCTTGGTGCAAAGCTTCCTCTTATATTAATGTTAGGGGTATGCCCTCCAACTAATTACTGTTTCAGTTTGAAAGATGTTTCAATGCTTGTTACCTCGTCTTCAAAGGCTTTATCTACCTTTAGACGCTTCTCTATCTGCGCACAGCTATGTATTACGGTAGAGTGGTCGCGGCCTCCTATGAGCTTGCCTATGCGTGCAGCGGTCATCTTGGTGTATTTCTGGGCAAAATACATGGCCAGTTGGCGCGGCACTACATAGTCGCGCTTGCGGCTTTTCCCGTTGATGGCGGCCTGTGTTACTCCGTAGTGGTTGCATACCTTATCTAAGATGTCGTCTACAGTAAGCGGGTGGTCGTCTATCTTAACGGCGCGGCGTATTACGCGTTCGGCCAGGCGCATGTTAATATTGCACGAATATACTACGCTATAGGCCAAGAGCGAATTGATAACTCCCTCCAAGTCGCGCACACTGTTGTTGGCAGTCTTGGCTATAAACGATATTACATCATCGGGTATGCTTAGGGCGTCGCGGCGTATTTTTGATTTCAGAATGTCTATACACAGTTCTTCGTTGGGCTTCTCCAGTTCGGCTGTCAGTCCGCATGAAAAACGGGACAACAGTCGCTCATTAATGTCTTTCAATTCTGCCGGTGAACGGTCGCTGGCCATAATAATGCGGCGACCATTTCTAAACAGGTGGTTGAATATATGAAAGAATGTATTCTGCGTACCGGGCTTGCCTTCCCACTCCTGTACATCGTCTACTATGAGTACGTCTATGGTCTGGTAGAACAGAATGAAGTCGTTGATGTTCTTGTGCATCACGGCGTTGGTGTACTGTACCTCAAACTGGCGTGCTGTAACATAGAGTACGCGCTTGTTAGGGTATCGGTTGTATACGTGTACACCGATGGCGTTTATCAGATGGGTCTTGCCGCATCCGGGCGGACCATAGATAAACATAGGGTTGAACTTGCTGTTGTTGGGATGTTCGGCAATGGATACTCCTACCGACCGAGGCAGTTTGTTGCTGGCTCCTTCTATATAGTTGTCGAAAGTTTGGCGCGGGTTTAGCCTCGGATCCAACCGTTGCTGTGCCTGTGTGTTGCCTTTGGGTGTTCTTTCCTGACTTTGCTGTGTGGTGCCTACTTCTCCGGTCTGAGTTTCAGTCTGTGTCTGTATAGGATTGGTAATCTCTTCGCTTATTGGCTTGGGTACAAAGTATTGCAACTGTGTATGCTCGCCGAATACTTGGCGCAGTACATGGCGGAAGAGTTCTACATAGTTGCCTTCAAGATATTCGCTTACATAGCGACTTGCCACCTGTATAATAACCGTACGGTCGGCCTCTTTGTACTGGAGGAAGACTATCGGCTTGAACCATGTGGTATATTGCTGGGGGGTTACGTTGTCGCGTATCAGCGCAAGTACCTCATCCCAACGGGCATCTTGAGTCACTTTCATTAGTCAGAATATCTTACAGATAACTCTATGTTATCGCTGTTGTGTTATCAATGGTGGTTCTATAAAAAATGCCACCATATGTCAAAAAACTTTGTTGAGGGCGGTTATCTTACTCTATATCTTTAAGATTGGCAGATTTGCAGCCTCGGCGTGTGTATTTTCGATAAATACGGGATTGCAAATTTCGCAAAAAAAAATGAAAGCCACAAATTTCTTTTTAGTAATGTTTATAGGGTGGTTCTAAAAAATACCACCGCCAAGTTCATTCTTTGTTGGTAGAATTGCGTTTTGTCATCTTTCGGCTTCTTTTCGGTTCAAAGTGCCAGTTCGCTCAGTCATAATGCCCGCATTATTCTTTCGATCATTTACACTCTGTCCTCGAAAATAATGCCGAATTGTTGTGCAAGAGAGAGCAGAGGCAAGCTTGCTTGACTTTGCTGAGCGTAGCCAACAATGCGTATGCAAATCTGACAAAGCTAATTTATAGAACCACCCTT
>CAVHVH010000111.1:0-7425 GCA_963639385.1 Oscillospiraceae bacterium | reverse complement strand
ATCATACGGTTGATACTAAGGGAACGATAGAGATAATTAAAAAAGGTTTGATATTGGATCGTAAGAAGAAAGTAATATCATGGAACAGTGATGTAGATACTTCGGAGATTGTGGATACAACCTATTATGTTGGAGGTGAGATAATAGGAGATTCTACTGGGTTGGGGGCTTCAATAGACTGTCATTGTTCTGATAAGGTACTGAATGATTTTTGTTTCCCACTGACTTGTACAAGCAGTTGGATAAAATGCAATGTTTCGGAAAAAGGTTGTGGATGGGGATGGAATCAACCATGTGATGGAGTTTGTGGTTAAAAAGAATTGATTATGAAACGAAAGTGTTTTAATGTTTTTTTGTCCTCGTTAGGAGCATTTTTGTCGGTGTCTTGGATACTTGGCATCAAGAACAACGAACCGTCATGGGCCGAGTCATTACTATTCTTTACCATAACCTTATTATATCTGAGGAAGTATGATGACAGACGGATGATAGTGCCTGTTGTCCTTAGTGTTATTGGTGGTAGAATTATATTTGAAGTGGTATTAGATATCCTTGAACTGGTATATACAGGAACCCTTGAACCTGTATATTCCTGGTTTTTTACTTTCATGTCGGTTGCAGGAACTCTTGCTGGTGCGATATATTATCGTTGGCAACGGCCGTATGTACTTGTTGCTATAGTAATGGCAGCAATTGGGTTAATAGTGTGTGTACAACCTCTATGGTTAAATTTCGTAATGTAATTTTTTATGGGATATGAAAATTAAATATTCAATTGCCGTATTAAGTTCGGCCTTGTTGTTTCTGCTTACTTCTTGGTCGTATAGCTATTGTCTATCGGCCTCATGGATTGGGAGTATCTGTTATTTTACACTGACAATTATCTTGCTGCGCCAGTATGATGATGGCCAGTATACCAAGTCTCTTGTATGGTGTGTAATAGCAGGCAGGCTGTTAGCCGAATGTCCTGTAGACATTATATGCAACCCCAGGTGGCTCGACACCTTCTTTGTAACCGTTGCAACCATTTCTTCTATAGTGCTCGCTGCGGTTTATTCACATTATCGTAGTGGGGTGGTCTTGATGCTGGTTGTTATTATCATGATACTGATGAATACATTGGGGTATGATGCCTGGAGCCAACTGGTTTCGCATTAACAGATGTAATATTTAGAACCACCCTTAAAGGATCAGCTTTAACGTTTATTGCATAAAAAATATTGTAAAATTAAGAGTTAAGATGAAAAAAATGGCTACTTTTGTTTCCATGTAAACAGAAGTGGCCATTGCTGTATGTCTACTGGCAGTAAATAGGAGCTCTTCTGGCTAAAGACCGACAATTGTTTAACATTATAATAAATTAAAAACCATGAAGTATCCTAAAATTGGAATCCGCCCCACTATCGACGGCCGTCAGGGTGGCGTGCGCGAAAGTCTTGAAGACAAGACTATGGCTTTAGCTAATGCTGTGGCCAATCTTATCTCTATAAACCTTAAGAATGGCGATGGTTCGCCCGTAGAGTGTGTCATTGCCGACGGAACCATAGGTCGTGTGGCCGAGAGTGCAGCCTGTGCCGAGAAGTTCGAGCGCGAAGGTGTAGGCAGTACCATCACCGTTACTTCTTGCTGGTGCTATGGTTCAGAGACTATGGATATGAATCCCCATTACCCCAAGGCTGTATGGGGTTTTAACGGTACCGAGCGCCCCGGAGCCGTATATCTGGCTGCTGTATTGGCTGCCCATGCTCAAAAGGGTTTGCCGGCATTCGGAATTTATGGACACGATGTGCAAGACCTGGAAGACAATACCATACCAGCCGATGTGGCTGAAAAAATACTGCGTTTTGCCCGCGCTGCACAGGCTGTGGCTACTATGCGCGGCAAGAGCTACCTAAGCATGGGTAACACCTGTATGGGTATTGCCGGAAGTATAGTTGATGCCGATTTCTTCCAAGACTATTTGGGTATGCGTACCGAATATGTAGACCTGGTAGAGATACTGCGTCGTATAGACGAGGGCATCTACGACCCCGAGGAGTACAAGAAAGCCATGGCCTGGACAGAGAAATACTGCAAGGTAAACGAAGGCCACGACTATAACGAGGAGAAAGGTAAAGCCAAGACTCGTGAACAGAAAGATAGAGACTGGGAATTTACGGTAAAGAATATGTTGATTATCAACGACCTTATGCACGGCAATCCTCGTCTGCTTGAGTTGGGCTTCAAGGAAGAGAGTCTTGGTCACAATGCCATAGCTGCCGGAGTACAGGGTCAGCGACAGTGGACCGACTATATTCCTAACTTTGACTTCCCCGAGTCAATGATGTGTACATCTTTCGACTGGAACGGCATACGCGAAGCTAATGTGTTGGCTACCGAGAACGACTCGCTCAACGGTGTGGCCATGCTCTTTGGTCATCTGCTTACCAATAAGGGTGTTATGTTCTCAGATATTCGTACCTATTGGAGTCCTGAAGCCGTGAAGCGCGTAGCTGGTAAAGAAGCTACGGGTATGGCAGCCGGTGGATTTATACATCTTATCAATTCGGGAGCCACCACGCTCGATGCAACCGGTGCTATGAGCGATGCCGAGGGCAACCCTATTATGAAGAGTCCTTGGGAGATGACCCAGCAGGATGTTGATGCTTGTCTTAAGGCTACAACATGGTATCCAGCTGACCGCGACTACTTCCGCGGTGGTGGTTTCTCAAGCAATTTCCTCACCCGCGGTGGCATGCCGATGACCATGATGCGCGTAAACCGTGTAAAGGGTCTTGGTCCTGTTATCCAGTTGGCCGAGGGATGGAGCGTAGATCTTGACCCTGAGATACACGATGTACTAAACAAGCGTACCGATAAGACATGGCCTACCACATGGTTCGTACCACGCCTTGACGCTACACGCGATGCCTTCAAGGATGTATATTCGGTTATGAACAACTGGGGTGCCAACCACGGAGCCATTGCCTACGGCCATATAGGTGCCGATGTGATAACGCTGGCTTCTATCCTGCGTATCCCCGTATGTATGCACAATGTGCCCGACGAGCAGATATTCCGCCCCTCGGCATGGAACGCTTTTGGTATGGATAAAGAGGGTGCCGACTACCGTGCTTGCCAGAACTTTGGTCCAGTATACAAATAACCATATAGTATAACGTTATGAGAGAGGGGAGGTGTGCGTGCTCCGCCACAATACTCCCCCTCTCTTTGTCTTTTGCCCTTAAAGATGTAAATCTGGGCCGTCTTAACAAAGTTACTAACCCAATGGTGGAGTTTAAGAGCCACCCTTAAATCACAGATACAATGAATAAACCCCGATTAGTGGAGAGGAAGTATCTCTTGCCTTTTGTTCTGCTTACCACGCTGTTTGCTCTGTGGGGATTTGCCAACGACATTACCAACCCTATGGTGGCTGCTTTTCAGACGGTGATGGAACTCCCGGCCAGCGAGGCTTCGCTCGTCCAGTTTGCCTTTTATGGTGGATACGCCACTATGGCAGTGCCCGCAGCCCTGTTTATTCGCCGTTATAGCTATAAGCGCGGCATTATGTTGGGACTGGCACTCTACGCCATTGGTGCGTTCCTCTTTATTCCAGCCGCAGCCTATCAGCAGTTCTCTTTCTTCTGTATATCTCTTTATGTACTCACTTTCGGTTTGGCTTTTCTTGAGACAACGGCCAATCCCTTTGTGCTGTCACTGGGAAGTAAGGAGACGGCTACCCGCCGTCTGAATTTGGCTCAGGCCTTCAATCCTATGGGTTCGCTTATGGGTATGGGCGTGGCCTCGTTTATAGTATTGCCCCATCTGTGGTCAGACCGCCGCGATGCTGCCGGACAGACTATATTCTCAACACTCTCTGAGACCGAGAAGGCTGGCATTCGTCTGCACGACCTCATGGTAATACGCGACCCCTATGTGGCCATAGGTCTTGTAGTACTGGTTATGCTGATAGTGTTTGCCTTGATACGCATGCCCAAGACCGAACAAAATGGAGAACATGCCAATATAGGGGCAACCTTGCGCCGGTTGGTCGGCAATATGCCCTATGTGTCGGGTGTGGTTACCCAGATGTTCTATGTGGCCGCTCAAATTATGGTGTGGACCTTTATTATACAGTATGCCGACCGCTTGGGTATCAACAAAGCTACGGCACAGAACTACAATATAGTGGCCATGGTGCTCTTCCTCTGTGGGCGCTTTATAAGTACCTTCCTTATGCGCTATGTCAACACACGGTTGCTGTTGGCCTTCTTTGCTACTGGAGCGGCTCTCTGTACATTGGGCACTATCTTTATAACCTCTATCGGCGGACTATACTGCTTGGTAGGCATCAGCGTGTTTATGTCGCTTATGTTCCCCACCATCTATGGATTGGCTCTTGAGAATGTGGCCCTTGAAGACGCCAGTCTGGGTGCCGCCTTCCTGGTTATGGCCATTGTGGGCGGAGCCATTATGCCGCCTCTCCAGGGCATGATAATAGACCAGGGTACGGTAATGGGACTGCCCGCCGTAAACGCCTCGTTTGTGCTTCCCTTGATATGCTTCTGCGTGGTGTTTGTGTATGGTTTCAGCCAGTATAGGATAAGTAGAAAGGCATGTAATTGCTCATAATTTAGAAAAAACCTTATAGCAAAAGCCCGTATCCGGATTTTTTTATCTATTTTTGAATTCTGATACGGGATTTTGCGTTTATGTATGCGTATTAAGGGAGGTGATTTATAGAAACCCTTAACAGTGGTATTTTTATGCCCTCTTAAACGAGTATAACAGTGCACTGCCCAAGAAAAAGTTGTAGACAGTATGGAAAAGAATTTAAAGAGACTTGAACTCTTGATGGTTTTTCTGGCCATGGTGGCCGGAGGAATCTTTGCCGGCAGTTGCTCGTCGGCCGATGATAACAAGGCTTGTTGTAAGATAGTGGCCGACAATCTGACGGCCGAAGTTGTAGACAACGACAGGGGCGTAACTACAGAGGCGTTCTTCTCTGCGCTTAATGGCAAACTACAGAAATGTAGCGGTCAGTATGACAGTGACGAGGGACTGGAAAAGGCTAAAAAGATAGCCGATGAGGCGGTAAACGAGTTTGAACAGACAGACATGCAGGGCATATACTTCTATGGCAGATTTACGGTAAGCTGCCAGCAGAAGGGTTCTACAGAGAAGGTAAAGCTAAACGAGTATACCAACAAACAACTGGGCAAAGAAACCCTACTAAAGGCATTGGCGCATATCGCCGCTGCCAATCCTGACGGGTTTACGGTAAATGCAGTGACTCTTGAGGCGGTAACCCGAGGGTATGCCGTTTCTCTTGAGGCCACCCAAAATAGTTTCGGTACAGAGGGGTTGGCCAAAGTGATAGATTATGTTACAAATCATAGCAATGTAAACGCCTACGGTGGATGGCTCAATACAGACAATAACCAGTATTACTATGACGCTACAGTTATCTGTACCACCCGTGAGGAGGCTGAAGCTTTGGCGCGACAAAACCACCAGATAGCCTATTTCGATTTGGAAAATATGGAGGAGATAAGACTCTGATAAGAAATGGCGTCTATGCATATTGTTGACTTTGCAGTATTCCTTGTCTTTACGATAGGCGTGGTAATATTCGGTTGTTCGTTCTATAGAAAGGGCGATACGGCCGACCATTATACCGCTGCGGGTCGTAGTATGCCCGGCTGGGTAGTGGGCATGTCTATCTTTGCCACCTATGTGAGTAGCATCTCGTACATAGGTTATCCCGGAAAGGCCTTTGCCAGCAATTGGAATGCTTTTGTCTTTAGTCTTTCTATCCCCGTGGCATCATTCCTTGCAGCCCGCTATTTTGTGCCGTTCTACCGTCGTGGAGGCAGTGTGTCGGCCTATACCTTCTTGGAACACCGTTTCGGCGCTTGGGCGCGTCTGTATGCGTCGGCTTGCTACTTACTTACCCAAATAGCCCGTATGGGCAGTATCCTTTATCTTTTAGCCGTACCTATGTATATTCTTATGGGATGGAATATCCATGTGGTTATTGTGGCTACATCGTTGGCTATTATAGTATATTCGGTATTGGGTGGTATTAAGGCCGTAATATGGACCGATGCCGTGCAGGGATTTATTCTTATCGGTGGTGCACTGCTTTGTTTGGTGCTTATTGTGGCCGAAATTCCGGGCGGATTGCCCCAGGCTGTAGATTTGGCCATACACGCCCCTGGAGGCAATAAGTTCGGGTTGGGCGATTTTAGTGCAGACCTTACCCAGAGTACCTTTTGGATGTGCTTGGTTTATGGTATCTTTATCAATTTGCAAAACTACGGCATAGACCAAAACTATGTACAGCGTTACCATGCCGCTAAGGATATGCGGGCAGCACGCTTCTCAGCTACTTTCGGCGGGTATCTGTTTATACCCGTATCGGCAGTATTCTTTCTTATAGGTACAGCACTTTATAGTTATTATACCGCTTGTCCGGGGTTGCTTCCGGCCAGTGTGGCGGCCAAGCCAGACTATGTGTTCCCTTATTTTATAGTCAACAGTCTGCCCGTAGGACTGCGTGGACTGCTTATAGCGTCTATTTTTGCCGCCGGTATGAGTACCGTGGCAACAAGCATTACCAGTTCGGCCACGATAGTGCTTACAGACTATTGTCACCGCTTTATGCCCAGTATGTCGGCACGGGGCGAGGTAAGGACTCTGCATATAGCCAGTGTGTTTACGGGTATAGCGGGCATGGCCGTAGCAATAGCCATGCTTAGTGTAGAGAGTATTATCGATGCGTGGTGGAAAATATCAAGCGTTTTTAGCGGTGGTATGTTGGGGGTGTTTCTTTTGGGATGGCTTTCTCCGCGTACTACAAAGGTTCAGGCTCTCTGTGGAGTGGTGGTCGGTGTAGTGGTAATAGCATGGATATCGCTTGCGGGCATGCTTGATTTACCAGGTATACATCTTCACGAATATTTGGCTATAGTGTTAGGCACTACAGCTATCTTTGTAACCGGTTTTCTGCTTACTTTCCTAATGAAGAAACCTAAAGAGGGGACAACAACATCTTTTTAGGAGATCCCTTATGGGTGGTTCTATAAATTAACTTTGTTAGATTTCATAATTATTTTCGAGGACAAATTGTCAGTGAACGAAAGAATAATGCGGGCATTATGACTGAGCGAACTGGCACTTTGAACCGAAAAGAAACCGAAAGATGACAAAACGCAATTCTCCAACAAAGAATGAACTTGGCGGTGGTAATTTTTAGAACCACCCTTATAGAATTACCAATTTCCGTTTAGCGGTCTCTGTGGGTAATTTAATATTTCCTTCTTCTGTCAAATACTTGTATCCTTATCTCTTTGATAATGTAGTTCTTTAACCGTTGTGCTATGCCGTATGGTGATATATCTTCGGGTAGAGATTGGTTAAAATCGTCTCTTAAAATAGTAT
>CAVHVH010000110.1:0-7443 GCA_963639385.1 Oscillospiraceae bacterium | reverse complement strand
GCGCATAGTCCGAGAAACACAAGTCCTCGTCCTCCTTGGTCACATACTCGATTATCTGCTTGACCGTCCACTTGGAACTATCCACACGGTTGAGCAGTTCCGTAAACCGAAGTATGCGCCTCATGCAATACTCGTTCACAAAAGGGTCGGTGATGTCATTGTTTTTGTCAAGATAGTCTTTCGTTACAACCTTGTCGGTCTTGATGTATCCGGGCTTGCGGTTCTGCATCACCCGAATGTACACTTGGAAGAAACCGTCTTTGCGCGGTCTTCTGATTACTGGTTTGAACATTGTCATTTTCTCTGTATTCTTTGTTATTCAAAAATCGTGTGTAAGCATTGGTAAGCGTATCATGCCGATTTGGTGTAAGTTTTGGTAAGCAAACCCTGCACATTCTGCATGATTATCGTGCAGAATGTGCAGACCGCCTAAAAACAACTTAGGCGGCAAGCCTCTTTGTTATCAGAGACTTACCGCCTAACTCGTTAGTTACGAGGGCTTATCTTGTTATTCCTCGACAGCAGCCTGCGCCGCAGCCAAACGTGCAATAGGCACACGGAATGGAGAACAACTGGCGTAATTGAGACCAATCTTGGCACAGAACTTCACCGAACTTGGCTCACCACCATGTTCTCCGCAGATTCCTGTAAGTAGATTGGGGCGCACAGCACGACCCTTTTCTACAGCCATCTTGACTAGCTGGCCTACTCCATCTTGGTCGAGTACCTGGAATGGGTCGACCTTCAAGATTTTCTTCTCTAAGTAAACGGGCAAGAAGCTGGCAATGTCGTCACGGCTATAACCGAAGGTCATCTGAGTAAGGTCGTTTGTACCGAAACTAAAATATTCGGCTTCCTCGGCAATACGGTCGGCCGTAAGGGCAGCACGTGGAATCTCTATCATTGTTCCTATTTCAAATGGAATTTCTACTCCATACTCTCCGAATACTTCGGCAGCAGCCTTAAGTATTACGCCTTTCTGCTGCTTAAACTCGTTTAGAGTACCAATCAGCGGAACCATAATCTCGGGCATAGGATTCTTTCCATCCTTCTTTAACTCGCATGCAGCCGAAAGAATAGCGCGTGTCTGCATAGCTGTAATCTCTGGGAATGTAATACCGAGACGACAACCGCGGTGGCCCAACATAGGATTGTTTTCAGCCAAACTTTCTACACGACGCTTGATGGTAGCTACATCAACACCCATTTCCTTTGCCATAACTTCTTGACCAGCCAAATCGTGGGGGACGAACTCATGGAGAGGCGGATCGAGCAGACGGATATTAACAGGACATCCATCCATAGCCTCAAGGATACCCTTGAAGTCAGCTTTCTGATAAGGCAACAGTTTGTCCAAAGCTTTTTCACGTCCCTCTGCGCTATCTGCCAAAATCATCTCGCGCATGGCCACAATCTTTTTGTCTTCGAAGAACATGTGCTCTGTACGGGTCAGACCAATACCTTTAGCTCCAAAGGCACGTGCTGTTCTTGCATCATGCGGAGTGTCTGCATTGGTACGAACCTGTAATTTTGCGTACTTGTCACAGAGATCCATCAGTTCCTTGAAGTCACTACTCAATTCAGCGGCTTTGGTAGGAACTTCGCCTGCATATACCTGTCCAGTTGTACCATTAAGAGATATATAGTCACCTTCTTTGTATACTACTCCATCTATTTCTACAGTCTTGGTTTTGTAGTCTACATTTATACTTCCTGCACCAGATACACAGCACTTACCCATACCACGGGCAACCACAGCAGCATGTGATGTCATACCACCACGGGCTGTAAGAATTCCCTCGGCAGATGCCATACCTGCCAAGTCTTCCGGACTAGTTTCTATACGAACCATGATTACACGATGGCCATCAGCATGCCACTTCTGTGCATCATCAGCGTGGAATACAATCTGTCCACAAGCAGCACCAGGCGATGCAGGTAATCCCTGAGTAATCACCTTGGCCTTCTGGAGTTCCAGCTTGTCGAATACGGGATGGAGCAGTTCGTCCAACTTTTGAGGTTCACAGCGCATAATCGCAGTTTTTTCATCTATCATACCTTCATGCAGTAGATCGATGGCAATCTTAACCATAGCCGTACCTGTACGCTTGCCGTTACGGGTCTGCAGGAACCACAATTTACCTTCTTGTACTGTGAATTCCATATCCTGCATATCACGATAATGGTGTTCCAGCATATCCTGTAAGTCGTTAAGTTGCTTGTATATTTCAGGCATAGCTTCTTCCATTGACGGATATTTACTTATGCGCTCTTCTTCGCTAATTCCTGCACGCTCAGCCCAACGTTGCGAACCAACCTTTGTAATCTGCTGAGGTGTACGAATACCTGCTACTACGTCTTCACCCTGAGCATTTACCAAATACTCACCATTGAACAGATTTTCTCCGTTTCCTGCATCGCGGCTAAAGCATACACCTGTAGCACTTGTATCACCCATATTACCGAATACCATTGCCATAACGCTCACAGCAGTACCCCACTCATCAGGTATACCTTCCATCTTACGATAGAGAATAGCACGATCGTTCATCCAGCTGCGGAATACAGCGCATATAGCTCCCCACAATTGTTCAATAGGATCATCCGGGAAGTCTTTTCCAGTACGCTCTTTGATGGCAGCCTTAAACAGCTTGACAAGTTTCTTCAGTTCGTCTACCGACAAATCTTTATCAAGCTTAACGCCACGCTCTGCCTTTACATTTTCAATAATTTCTTCAAATGGATCTATATCTTCTTTGTTTACTGGCTTCATCTCTAATACTACGTCACCGTACATTTGTACAAAGCGGCGATAAGAGTCGTAAACAAAATGTGGATTATTGGTCTTGCGCACCATTCCCTCGGCCACTTCGTCATTGAGACCCAAGTTAAGAATAGTGTCCATCATACCCGGCATAGAAGCTCTGGCGCCAGAACGTACACTCACCAAAAGAGGGTTCTGTACATCACCAAACTTTGAGTTCATTAGATTCTCAATGTGCTTCACGGCCACGGTTACCTCGTCGTTTAGGATTTCCTTGATTTTGTCTTGCCCAACCTCATAATATTCGTTGCAGCAACTGGTAGTAATAGTAAAACCGGGAGGAACAGGTACTCCAATAAGATTCATCTCAGCCAAGTTCGCACCCTTGCCTCCGAGTTCCTCTCGCATTTTCGCATTACCTTCGGCTTTGCCATTGCCGAAAGTATAAACTCTTTTTTCGCTCATATTATCAATGTTTATCAAAAAATTATTAATTGTTCATTTATTGCAAAGTTAGTTTTTTTTTACAACACTTCCAAGTAAATCTGCGAAAAATGACAAGTGGAGATTACATTTTTCTTATTACTGTTATTGAGGAACATTAGGGATGTCACTATTAAATTAACGAAACAGCTGTATAACAAAGCATTTTCGTTTATTACTCTATTTGTGCAAATATTTGAGGATATATTACAGAAGTGGATCTAAAATTACTTATGCTACTAGTTTCATTTTCAATGGCTCAATATATTTTTTTTGCATTCAAGTGCGTATTTTCCTACACAGACAATTATATATGAGCATTTTATTTGTAACTTTGTCATTAAAAACAGATATGACCCGCAAACATAAACCCTTGCCAATATTTGAGAACGTGACTATCGAGGCTGTGGCAGCCGAAGGAAAATGTGTGGCTCACGTTGACGAAATGGCCGTATTCGTACCTTTAGTAGTACCCGGCGACATAGTAGACCTACAGGTTAGACGCAAAAAGCATAAATATTGTGAGGCCGAGGCAATAAGATTCATAGAATATAGCAAGTTACGCACCCAACCTACGTGCAGTCACTTTGGCATCTGTGGAGGTTGTAAGTGGCAAAATTTGAAATATGCAGAACAACTAAAAGCCAAGCAACAACAAGTGTATGACCAGCTATCACGGATAGGCAAGGTTGAGTTACCCGAATTTATGCCCATCCTAGGTTCGACTAAGACGTACGAATATCGTAACAAGCTTGAATTTGGCTGTGCTAACAAGCGGTGGTATACAAAAGAGGAGGTTGCGGCGCTGCCACCAAAAGGCGACGATGGTGCCAGCAACCTAAGCGAGCCTGCCATAGGTTTTCATATCACCGGAGCTTTTGACAAGATTTATCCTATCACCCGTTGCCATCTAATGGACAATCTACACAACGAGATACGCAACGAGATACGCGATTATACCCTTGCCCACAATTTTACCTATTATGACATACGCAATCAGGTGGGTTTGTTGCGCGATATTGTGTTCCGTAACTCCAATACTGGCGAATGGATGCTCATTCTGCAGTTTCACTATGATGAAGAAGGCGACGAAGACAAAGCTTTGGCACTGCTAAAACATATCACTGAGAAATTTCCCCAACTTACATCTGTGTTATATGTAGACAATCAGAAAGGAAACGACACGTTTGGGGATCTTGACTTGAAGCTTTTCAAAGGCAAGGACCATATTTACGAAACCATGGAAGATTTGAAGTTCAAGGTCGGTCCTAAGAGTTTCTATCAAACCAATACTGACCAGGCTTATCATCTTTACTGTGTGGCTCGTAACTTTGCCCAACTCACAGGAAATGAACTGGTATACGATCTATATACCGGTACCGGAACAATAGCCAACTTTGTTGCTCGAAACGCGCGCAAAGTAATAGGTATTGAATATGTACCCGAAGCTATAGCTGATGCAAAGGTAAATAGCCAAATCAACCACATAGACAACACGCTGTTCTATGCGGGCGATATGAAAGATATACTTACAGATGATTTCGTAAACGAGCATGGACGACCAGATGTAATAATCACCGACCCGCCACGAGCCGGTATGCACCCCGATGTAGTGAATGTAATTCTCGGTGCATCGCCTAACCGCATAGTATATGTAAGCTGCAATCCTGCAACCCAGGCCCGCGACCTGGCCCTACTGGATACCGCCTACAGAGTAGAGCGCGTGCAACCCGTAGACATGTTCCCACACACGCCTCATGTAGAAAATGTGGTATTACTCGTAAAACGTTCTTGAAAACAATAACTAAAAATGAAGAAAACAATATTTATGGCAATGACTCTAATGATAACCATTGCCGCAAAAGCACAGGAAAAGCCGGTATCATGGATAAAGAATGTAAAAATGTCCGGTTATGGTATGGTAGAATATCAAAGTAGCGGAAAAGAAGGTGACAAGTCAAACTCTTTCAGTCTAAGACTGGCCCGTATAAGCTTGGATGGTCGAATACTCGACGATTTTTACTGGAAAGCCCAAATACAATTCAACGGGAATACGACAAATTTAGGCAGCTCCCCCCGTGTTGTCGATCTATTCGCTGAATGGCAAAAGTATAGTTTCTTCAAAATTAAAGCCGGACAATTCAAGCGTCCATTCCTATTCGAGAATCCTATGCATCCCATAGAGCAAGGCTTTATGAGCTATAGCCAGATAACATCTGCCATTGCAGGATTCTCCGACCGCGCCGGAGGCCATTCCAGCAATGGACGAGATATCGGTGTACAATTTCAAGGCGATTTTCTGCCTAACGCCAAAGGTCGCAATCTGTTGCATTACCAGATAGGTGTATTTAACGGACAAGGAATCAATGTAAGCGATGTTGACCAACGAAAGGATATTATCGGTGGTGTTTGGGTTATGCCAATAAAGGGTATGAGAATAGGCGCTTTCGGCTGGACGGGGTCGTATGCACGCAAGCGCACCGTTACAAACGAACAAGGCGAAAGCGCCACCGAGATACTAAGCCTTCCACAACGCCGATATGCTTTCTCGGCCGACTATACTGCCAACGATTGGACATTCCGCACCGAATATGCACATTCTACAGGTCTAGCTTTCAAAAACCGCTATCAAAAAGCTGAAAACACGACAGACTTCACGCTGAGTGCCAATGGAGACAAGGCACAGGGTGCCTACGCTGCCGTTATTGCTCCTATTATTAAAAAGAAAATGCATGCCAAGGTACGTTATGATATGTACCAGCCCTCTGGCGATGGTTCAAAACAGAAAACTTTCTACGAAGCTGGCCTTGACTACGAGTTTTGCCATAACCTGAAACTGAGTGGTGAATATGCCTTTGTCAATGATCACAGTCTGAAAGGAAAGCACAACTATAACATGGTAGACATACAGTTGGCATTTCGCTTCTAACAATATCTGCTTCAAGCTGATTAGATAGTTTATTTATTGACATCCATTTTTATAGATACAATGCATATTTCAGAATTGTTATTTTTTGCAGGTTTCGTAGTATTCATCATAGCTATTCTGCTTGTTGACATGCTCGCCATAGACCGCAAAGCACACGTTGTATCCATGCGCGAAGCTGGCATATGGACAACAGTATGGATAGCATTAGCCTTATTGTTTGGAGTATTCTTATGGTTTCATGGCGATATGATACACGGCATCCAGTCAATGAATGATTTGCAGTCGATATCGCGAAAGTATGCAGACCATCTTAATGTAGATGGCCTTAGTCTAACCGATGGTATAGCGCTTTACCGTAAAAATATGGCAATGTCGTACATAACAGGATATCTGATAGAAAAGATGCTTTCGGTAGACAATCTTTTTGTAATGATGATGATATTTGCGTCGTTTAAGGTAAAAAATACCGAATTCCAGCATGTTCTCAATTGGGGTATATTTGGCGCCATTGTCATGCGTTTTATATTCATATTCGCAGGCGCAGCTTTGCTTAGCCGCTTTGAATGGATACTTATGATATTTGGCTTTTTTCTTGTCTATAGTGCATATAAAATGTTTCGCGACCGCAACAAAAGCGACGAGACTGATGCTTCACAACAAGGGTTGGTTAAATTCCTTTCCAAACATTTCAGAGTCTATCCACAGTTTGTTGGCGACCATTTTTTTGTAAGAGCAAAGAAAACAGACAACAACTATATGCAAGCCACCAAACAAGAGGGAGGAAAGTGCTACATCACCCCACTTTTGGTTACGGTATTTGTCATTGAACTGAGCGACTTAATCTTTGCCTTCGACAGTATTCCCGCTGTTTTCTCAGTATCACTCGACCCTTATGTAGTATTCTTTTCCAACATCTTTGCCATTTTAGGACTTAGAGCTATGTTCTTTCTGCTTTCTGCCATTGCAGACAAATTTACCTATCTCAAAACAGGGGTATGTATATTATTGTTCTTCATCGGTATTAAGCTCATACTTAGCGAGTATGTACATATAAGCAACCTTTGGTCGCTTGGTATTATCCTTTTTGTACTAGTTGCAAGCATTGTCTGTTCCATAATAAAGAAGCCCTGTACTGACAAGTAGTAGATTTCTATAACTATCTTACACAAATAAGGGATAATCTGTTTCCAGATTATCCCTTATTTTGTACACCCTTAGGGGCTCGAACCCTAGACCCACTGATTAAGAGTCAGTTGCTCTACCAACT
>CAVHVH010000109.1:0-7603 GCA_963639385.1 Oscillospiraceae bacterium | reverse complement strand
AAGATACACCTTTTGTCCAATGCTCCCTTTGGGCTTTTCTCTTTTCGCTGGCATCATTCAACTAAACGCAAAGAAGCAGAAGCCTACTGTGTTGGACAAATCATCTATGATGCTCGCAAAGAAAGATAACACAATCGGAGTTGGCATCTAAAGTTGGTACAAACAAAGCGTATATTTCTAAAATCGAAAATGGTCTTATCGAACCTGGCGTTGGTTTGTTCTTTCGCATTATAGATGCATTAGGATTACGCTGGGAAATAGTTAAACCAATACTATAAATGGAAGACTATTTTTTTTGAACATTGATTATGGCAAAAAGCGTAAAAATATATAAAATACAATACATTTTGCTTGCTGATATCAATAGAAAAGCGTAATTTTGTTGTCTTACAAGACTATAATACTAATTATTTATAATGGAAAAAATAGATAAACTGGATAGGAAGATACTGGGCATATTGTCTAACAATGCCCGTATGCCATTCAAGGACGTGGCTGCCGAGTGTGGAGTGTCGCGTGCAGCTGTACATCAGCGTGTGCAGCACCTTATAGACAACGGAGTGATTACCGGCAGCGGATTCTATGTGAATCCCAAGAACCTGGGATACACTACCTGTACTTATGTAGGGCTCAATCTTGAGCGCGGAAGTATGTATAAAGAGGTAGTGTCACGCTTGCAGACTATACCAGAGATAGTAGAGTGCCACTTTACTACCGGTTCGTATACCATGCTGGTTAAACTCTATGCTCGTGATAACGAACAACTTATGGACTTGCTCAATAACCAGTTGCAGACCATACCCGGAGTGGTTTCTACAGAAACGCTCATCTCGCTCGAACAGAGTATAAAGCGAGAGATAGGCATACAGCTCGTAGAAGAATAATTCCCCTGCTGTTCAGTTGTCTTAAGGGCGGCTGTTTCAGTACCGCCCCTTAAAGGTTAGTCCACACCTAATGCCTGATTATGATGTTAGATAAATTTGATTTGGAGGCCCATCTCCATGAGATATATACTGCCTATCCCGAGGGCGAAAGCCACCCGGTGATAGGCATTACTGCTAATTATACCCAGGGCGATGCCACCCTGCGCGATAGATACTACCGGCAGATAGAAGCCGCCGGAGGCATACCCGTTATCATTCCCCCGATAGCCGATAGGCACGTTATTGCTGGTACGTTAGACCATATAGACGCACTGCTGCTTACCGGTGGCGGCGATTTTAATCCGCTCTGGACGGGCGAAGAGCCTGTGGCCAATCTGGGTAGTGTAAATGCTGAACGCGACCTGCCCGAACTGCTCATAACCCGTTTGGCCTTCAACAGGCAGATACCTATGCTCGGTATCTGTCGGGGTATACAGACGCTGGCCATCGCCCTTGGCGGAACCGTGGCTCAGCATGCCACCATGCAGATAAAACACTCGCAAGATGCCGACCGCACCGAGCCAACCCACTCGGTAACCATTACGCCGGGCTCCATGCTTAGTAAGATATATCCTGAAGAGCGCATATATGTCAACTCGTTCCACCATCAGGCCGTTACCGCTGGTGGCCCGCATCTTACTATTACCGCCACAGCTCCCGACGGTGTGGTTGAGGCTCTTGAGAGTAGCGATATGAAGAGTATTATAGGTGTACAGTGGCATCCAGAATGGCTCGGAACCGACGGACTTCCACTCTTCAAGTGGCTTATAGACAGGGCACGTCTTTTTGCCGCAGCAAAAGACATACACCGCCATACACTTACCATAGATTCTCACTGCGATACCCCTATGTTCTTTCCCCAGGGAGTAGACTTCTGTAGGCGCGACCCACGCATCCTTGTCGACCTACACAAGATGAGCGATGGTCTGCTTGATGCCACCACCATGGTGGCCTATCTGCCGCAGCCCAAGCCTGGAGAAACCTTTAAAGATATAGCTCCGCTACCGGCCAATTCGCCTCACGAATACGCCGATTTGATATTCAACCGCATAGACCATACTATAAGCACCCATCCCAATGCTATCCGCCAGGCGCGCACCCCTATTGAACTGCTGCAGAACAAAAACAATGGGGTAAAATCGGTTATGATAGGCATAGAAAACGGGTTGGCCATAGAAGACAATATAGAATATCTGCGCCATTTTGCCCGCCGCGGCATAGTGTATGTAACCCTATGCCATAATGGCGATAATGCCATATGCGACTCGGCCCGTGGTTCGGCCACCCATGGCGGTGTAAGCCAGTGGGGAGAAGAGGTGATACACGAAATGAACCGCTTGGGGCTGATGGTAGACCTCTCTCATGCGGCCGAATCAAGCTTCTACGATGCCCTTGATATTAGCTCTGCCCCCATAGTATGCAGTCACAGTAACTGCAAGGCTCTATGCAATGTGCCGCGTAATCTTACCGACGACCAGCTCAGAGCCATTGCCGCCAAGGGTGGTGTTGTGCAGATAACCCTCTACCATGGTTTTCTGACTACCGCTACCGATGCCACGCTCACTGACGCCATAGCTCATCTTGAGCATGCCATAGACGTGATGGGCATTGACCATGTAGGATTAGGCACCGACTTCGACGGCGATGGTGGCGTACGAGGTATAGCCGATGCAGCTGAGGTGATACACTTTACCGAACAGCTACTCTGCCGCAAATACAGTAGCGAAGATATAGCTAAAATATGGGGAGGCAACTGGCTGAGAGTAATGACACAAGTGCAGCAGCAACGCAAAAATGCTGTCTCTCAATAAAGTATTAACTACGATGGTAAATTATAAAAGCACCCCAATATAAAAACGATGAACCGTAAAATGAAGATTGCAATAGGAGGAACAGTGGTGGCTGTGGTGGCCATAGTGGCTGCATACAGTGTAACCACAGGATTCGGCCGTGCCGACAGTATAGATATGGAAGAAAATTTAGATAGCAAAGAACCCCTGGGACCGGCATTCAATGCCGACAGCGCATACGCCTTTACCCAGGCACAGTGCAACTTTGGTCCAAGAGCCATGAATACCCCTGGTCACGAACGTTGCGCACAGTGGATACAACAGAAATTCGAGCAGTATGGTTGCCAGATACACTTGCAAGATGCCGATCTTAAAGGATACGATGGCACTACGCTCAAGAGTCGCAACATTATAGCCCAGTATAAACCTGAACGGCAGCAGCGTATTATGCTCTGCGCCCACTGGGATAGTCGCCCATGGGCCGACAACGACCCCGATTCGGCCAACTGGCATAAGCCAATCCTTGCCGCCAACGATGCTGCCAGCGGTGTGGCCGTAATGCTCGAGGTAGCACGCCTGTTAAGCACAGATACAACCCTTACCAATCTTGGCATAGACTTCGTATGTTTTGATGCCGAAGACTGGGGAACACCGCAGTGGGCCGAGAGTGAGGGCGTCGACGATAGCTGGGCGCTGGGCGCACAGTATTTTGCAGCTAATCTGCCTCAGTATATCAAGGTGTCGTATGCCGTTCTGTTAGATATGGTTGGCGGCGAGGGCGCACAGTTCTACCAGGAAGGCATGTCTATGCAGTATGCCTCTGATGTGGTGAAGAAGGTATGGCGCGCAGCCCGCAAGGCCGGATACGGCAGCTTCTTCCCCCGGCAAGAAGGCGGAATGGTTACCGATGACCATATACCCCTTAACGAAACAGCAAAGATACCTACGGCCGATGTAATAGCCTATTACCCTGACTGCACCCAAAGCAGTTTCGGACCTACTTGGCACACGCTGGCCGACAATATGCAGCATATAAGTAAGGCCTCGCTCAAAGCCGTGGGTCAAACCATGATACAACTTATATATTCTGAAGATAAATAACGGTGATATTTAGAACTATCCATAGAAATTTTACGTTGATAATGGTTATATGAAACAGAAGTTAACGGCATTGATTATAGCCCTCTTGGGCGTATGCTCTGTTTGGGGCAACGATGGTGTGTATTTTACCAGCGGAAATTTTTTGGTGCCCGTAAGGGAGACTGATATTTCTGTAGCTAAAGAAGTGCTTACCATAACCATCGGGAAAGATAGCTTTGCCCGGGTCGACGTGTACTACGAACTAGTAAACAATAGTCAGCCAAAGACAGTTACCATGGCTTTCGAGGCCGAGGCACCATATAACGTCGGAGCACCGCTCAACCGTAACGGCATACATCCGTATATCAACAACTTTACTGTAACCATGAACGGTGAACGGCTTGTAAGCAGCAATGCACTGGTGGCCGTCAATTATGGCGATACTTGTAAGCATGTAGACTTTACTCCGCTCGACCTAACCAAATGGAAAGGCTATGGCGAGGCTCCAGACTCATTGATACCCTACGAGAATGCACTGTACAATGCCGAATTAGACAGTGTAACGGCCTATGCCTATGCTTATTATTTCAATGCTCCATTCCGCCAGGGCCGCAATATAGTGCACCATACCTACAGTTACCGTATGAACTACAGTATTGGGCTGCGTTTCGAAATACCTTACTGGCTTACGCCGGCTATACGGTGGGCTAATCATAAGATAGACGATTTTACCCTAAAGATAACGGCCGATACTCCTACCGAGTTCTGCCTTGTCGACTCTGTATTCGGTAATATACCTTTTACCGCTCCGCCAAGTAGCTCTATGTATAACCTTACTACCGAATATGGTGTACCCATGCTTCTTGCCAGTGTGTGCCAGGGCGATACGGTAACGTGGCACGGTAGTAACTTCAGTCCAAAGTCTAATATCAGCATCTGTTCGCCTGAGTGGGACCCTCAGAACGCTTACTACCAGCATAAGACTTCTGCTCGTGTGGTAGTAGACCGCCAGGGCAACGTAAGCCGCTATCTTGCCAACTGTGGCGACAGCTATTTTGTTGAGGTGCAAGACTACGGATTAGTAAAGAAGAGCGAGGGGCGCATAGAGGAATACAGTGCCGACAAGGGCCAAGGTATCCTTGTACTTAACAGCGAAACGGTAAGAAGTAGGGCCAACGTGCGCCAACATCCTTCGGTAAAGAGTAAGAAGATAGCCACCATAAAATGGCGTCAGGGCGAACTGCCCGATGTGTTCCCTTGCCTTGGAGTAGTGTTTGGCAAGGATGGTTGGCAGTGGTATAAGCTTAAGGTAGGTAACCATATAGGTTATGTAAGACAAAACCTTATGCTTTGGGACTCCATTGACACCTATTGAGGCATTTTCTAGTTGATAAACAGACTGTATATTTTATAGAACCACCCTATAGTATATATCTACCCATCCTTCGTTTACAAGCGTGGCCAGCTTCTCGGCTACGTCAGTATGACTATCTATAAGCTCTACCAGCATAGGGTTGTACCTTACACCGGCATCCCTACGCAGTTCTTTCATCACGGTGTCAAAGTTCTTATCTTTGCCAACATAATAATTCTGTAAACGCTGTAAACTCGTGTAAAGATACATTATTATATCCTTAATGCAAGCGTGTTACAGTACCATATTATGCTATTTTAACACAGAGACTACCAATTTGAAGGGCCTTAATGTTAAGATATGTTATAAAAATGAGATATTTAACTAATAAAGTTATGTAGTTGAACTTTTTGTGCAAACTATCATGATAATTTTGCTGGCATAAACAATAAAACTGTGGTAATTTACAGAACCGCCCTAAAAATATAAGCAATATGAAAAGAGAAATGGTTATTACTCCGGTGCAGCCTGCTGCCGAACTTAAAAGTATAAGTGATAAAGTAGCTTTGGCTATACGTATGCCGCTATTGTGGCTCAGCCGTTATTATTCTATGGTTATGGAGCGCCCTGTGAGCATCAAGCAGACGCTGGCATTGCTCCATGCACAGCTGGCATTTGTCTTTGCCGTGTTCCCTGTTGCCGGTCCTCTGTTGCTCCGTGTTCTCTGTACAATATGGTTATGGTATGCGGTAAAGAAATGTCGTAAAGAAATGCGGTAAAGAGGCGTTGTAAAGAACTAAAACTATCTAACCTGGTTATATATGCCAAAGGCCTGAGTCTTGGCGCTGGAAGATACTGGCGTCTTGGCTTGGGCCATATTTTTAAGTTTACTTAGGGCGATTGTATAAATTGGCTTTGGCAATTCTCCAACAAAGAATGAACTTGGCGGTGGTAATTTTTAGAACTACCCATCAAGAAGCTACGGCAAAAGTATCGTCTTCTTTGTACACCTTGTTCTCCTTTTTATGATAATATTCAGCATAAATGCTTTCCAGTGCTGTGATAATGCGTGTCTCGGCGCGATTCTCCCAAATACGGAACTCTACATCTTCTTCATAATCGCGGGCAAAGGCGGTAAGCTTGTCCATATCAAAACAGGTGCTTGCCACGCCTACCATTTCTCTTTCGGCGTCAAGGGCGTTGCATACCTGCTCTACGTGGGCTGGAATCATCATGCATGGTTTGCCCATGTATAGCGCCTCGCAAACGCTCTCAAAACCTGCCGTGGTGGCATAGGCCTTGCAGTCGGCCATCATCTGCAGAAACTTCTCATCGTTAATCTTATGGAATATCAAGTTTTCATCAAACTTGGTTTCTTCTGTTTCGGTCTTCTTGTCCCAAAAGAAGTGGAGTTTAACGTTAGGGTGTTTTTCGTGCCACGCCACAACATCTTTATAGAACCCGGCATTGAGAATATAGCCAAGTATATAGTCGCCGTGATGGCGTACCGCTGTTTTTACCCCTTGGCGTAGTAGTGGCGGTACCAACTTGATGCGGCGTTTAGGGTCGTCCAGTCCTTCGCGTATTGACAATGCCAGTCGGCCTGTAGCCCCTATGCTGGTAGCCCAGGTAAAAATGCGCAGCAAACACTCTTGTACGGGGTATCTGTGTGGCATCTGAAACTCAGGGTGCAGAAAACTGTATTGGTGGGCTATGCAAACCTCTGGTACGCCTAATTTACACAGCGAGAAGGTGAATCCACATAGTATTTCGTAAAAGTTTACAACCATCTCGGCACCGCTCTCCTTGACATGGCGGCGTATCATGAGCATGCTTTTGGCAAACGAAGGAAGCAACAGGATATTGCTGGCCACCGATTTGCCCAGGCTGAATTTCCGATTTTCTTTCGAAGGAATAAAATTAGGACTATTAAATAGGGTTATAGGAATTCCTATTTTCTCTCTGAAGAATCCAGGAATTTCGCGGTTCTTGCTTTTGCCTACCATTACATCAACTATTTCATGGCCGTTGTGCTGAAGCATTTCCTTTAAAGCTAAGGCTTGGGTAAGGTGTCCTCTGCCCTCTCCTTGTATTACAAACATTACCTTCATTTCTCAAAATCTTTTCTTGGGTAATGCTTGAAAAATAACTTGGGCAAGTTTTATGTAGAATACAGGGTAAACCCAGCGCAACTTGTTTTTATACATTACCAAATTGTATAAGGGTGGTAACTTTAGTATCACCCATAACGGTTGTTTTATGCCTACAAAGTTATATTATTAATGTTGCAAAACGGTTATAGAAAGGTAAATATTGCATGAATTTTTCTAAAAATCATACCTTTTTGTCGTTTTCCCCTGATTTTTGGGTGACTTTTCTGTTGTAGTATCAAATTGTAAGCACTTTTTCTGAGTGTTTAGAATATTTAACAAATAGTGATAAATTATAGTTAACAA
>CAVHVH010000108.1:2596-7672 GCA_963639385.1 Oscillospiraceae bacterium | reverse complement strand
CTATCTGCGTTTTCCTTTTTGTGTGAAAGTAAATATATTGAATTATTCTCTCTTTTTATGCCGTCATTGTTTTTAGTTTCTTTAGCAAGGCAAACATAACTAAAGCACTTACTAAACAAAGAGCGATAAGGATACCCCAGTTATACATCAATGGGATTTTATTCCACAACATAGAGGGGATTGAACTGAGGTAATTTCCTATAGCTGTGGCCACAAACCATCCACCCATCATCAGACCTTTGTACTTAGGAGGTGCCACTTTAGATACAAACGAGATACCCATAGGTGATAACAACAACTCTGCTAATGTAAGTGTAAAATAAGTAGAAATAAGCCATCCAGGAGACAATATACTTTGAGTGTCGTTTCCTAGCAACATAGGCGAGATAAGATCTGTAGAAGCTATTGTTATTACACCAAAACCGAGGGCTGCCACAAGCATACCCCAAGCTATACGTGTAGGTGCGCTGACTTCATGTCCTTTTTCCGCTAAAGCTCCGAAAAATGCCATACTGAATGGTGTGAGAGCAACCACAAAGAAAGGATTGAACTGTTGAAAATCAGACGGCTGTGCATATATAGGATTATCCATCAAAGCGTACAAAGCATAAGCTCCAAAGAGAAGCACGGCTGTAAAGATACCACAAATAATACGGTTTTGTACTTTCTTTGACTGGAATGTGGCAAATCCAGTATATACAGCCACGGCGATGAGCGCCAAACTAAATATGTTAAAGCCTATACGCATGTGACCATCAATAGTAAGATTGGTGTATTTCTTGGCAAAGAATGTAAGAGCAGAACCGTTTTGGTGGAACGCCATCCAGAAGAAGATAACCACTGCAAATACTAACAATAAAGCTACAATGCGGTCTTTGGTCTGCTTTGGAGTAAGCTCCTCTATATCGGTAGTGCGTTCCTTTGCTTGTTTGGCCGTAACATCAGCATGCTTAAACCATCCTCGGAATGCGAAATAGATGATAGCAGATATTATCAATGATAGACAAGCCACCCCGAAACAAAGTCCATAGGCTCCATAAAGAGTTGTGAGGTATTCGGTATCTGTTCTTGCTGCATCGTATTGGAATCCATAGTGTCCTAGATATAGATTAGTAATCCACTTGGCCATTGATGGAGCAAACATAGCGCCAATATTTATAGCCATATAAAAGAGGCTAAAAGCGGCATCACGTCGCGAAGAATATTTCGGGGAATCATATAGATTACCTACTAGAACTTGGAGATTACCCTTGAATAACCCAGTTCCCAACGATACACAAGTAAGGCCGGCAAACATGGATATCTTACCTATTGTGTCGGCTCCTGTTGGAAATGCCAAACCAAGATACCCCAAGAACATAGTAACAAAGCCAATGGTTACACACTTACCATATCCTATTTTGTCGGCTATCATTCCTCCAAACAATGGAGCAAAATAGACTACCGCTAAAAATATGGCATAAACCTGACCTGCTTGTGATTCGGTCCAGCCGAACTTAGCCTGCATAAACAGGGCAAAGATGGCGAGCATGGTATAATAGCCGAAGCGCTCACCAGTGTTGGCGAGTGCCAACGCATAAAGACCTTTTGGTTGTCCTTCAAACATAATAATTATCTTTTAGTTTTGGTTATATCAAATAGATAGGCAGCCTTGAACACTATGTTTCCATAGTTGGAACTGCCGAAATAGTCACGTTTAGTATCACCATATATATTACCTAAACCATAGTAATATCGAGTCTCTAGTAAGAAATGTCCTACATGTGGAAGCGAATACTCTAATCCAGCCCCAACGGCGATGCCATAGTCAAACTTGTTTTCAACGGCCATAGTGTCTTGGGCCACAATGGTAGACACTCGATCGGTGATATTACATTCGGTAATGTAAAAGTTGGTTTTTGTATTTTCTCCGAGATAAAATCCAAATTGAGGTCCCAAATTGACGAAAAAACTTAATCCTTTATTTTCCTTACCCCAAGCGAGATGGGCGAATATAGGAACTTGTACGTAATTAATAGTACGACTATATTTTTCTGCCATGCCTGTAACACCATTGATTACTGGTTGGTTCTGTCTGTCTAATATATCTTCTTTCCATCCCAATTGAGAGTAATTTATTTCTGCATAGACCGAAGCTATGGTTTTAAAATATTTTTCACAGACATATCGCATAGATAGACCTCCGGTAATACCGCCATGATAGCCTTGTGAAACCTTTGGAGTAAAACTCACATTACTTAATACATATCCGCCATTGACACCTAATGTAATGTCGTTGCGATGTTCACCTATCTGTGCCATGACAGATATAAAAGGCATGAGAATAAAACTTAAAATCAAATATAGTTTTTTCATTAATATGTCACAGATTCTATCGTTTGATTATTTTTATAATGAATCAATTGGAAGCAAGTATTTTCTGCTCCACCACTTGAGGTTTTGTTAAAATATAAATATGTCTGAAGAGGAGTCGATGGTGTCTGTAGCTTAGACCCTGAAAAATTAAAGCCATATTTGTGTAATCCAGCTATGAAAAACATCGCGTGGTCGTACCCAGTCAGTACAAATCTAGGGAGAGCCTGTAGGGGCTCTATTTTGAACCAATGTCTATAGTCATTTTCCACACGTTGTGTATTTGTCGAAAGCGGATTATAATAAAAAGTGGTAGGGATGTAGGTGTCAAAGCGATAATAATTGGCTAAATTGTATTTGGTATACATTAACCATTCTGTATACCCGAACAACGAAATTTGTATATTGGGTGATGCTGTCTTCAGCCCATTTAATTTAGCAAAAACCACGTTCAGTTCAGGCGAGCGCCCTGTATTCAGAATAACTACATTTGACTGAGTAGTGCTAAAAGCACTGGCAAATTGTGCTTCTGACGATTTGCTGTTTGTTATGCTGTATTTTATACCCTTAGCTTCTAATTGCTTTCTAAGTCCAAATGTAAAAGCACCCTTTTTACTTGTTGAGTCATTACAATCTATAAATATGGGATGACAACTAGGAAAACGTTCTATGAATGCACTGATAGCTTTTCCATTAAGGCGGTCTGGTGATTGGTATACTTGAAAAATCTGACTATTATGCTGCACTTCATCCCCCGAAATGGAAAAAGGAATAACCATTTTTATTTGGTATTTTTTACAGAAATCAGCTAATGGTTTTACCTGCGCAGAATACAATGGGCCGAAAATAATGTCACAACGCTGCCATTCTTTATTTTGCAAGACTTGGTGAATATCGGCGTCTATAGGTACATTTCTTGTGAATAAATCGACTGAAATTCCAAGACTTTTCATTTCTTCGCAAGCAAGTAAAAAACCACGATAATATTCAGTCATGCGCTTACCATCACCATCTATTTGGTGCAAAGGAAGCATTATTCCAACCCTTATGGCACGCGAGCGTATGTCTACGTGTTCTTCTATAAGTATTGTCTGAATATTACTCACAACAGTGTTTTGTGAAGGGGCAAATGGTATAAAAACGATATCACCTTTCTTTAATAGGTATCCTTCTTGCTGCATTTGGGGGTTGGCTGCAACCAATTGCTCTACAGTAATGCCATACTTGTGGGCAATGCCATAGACGGTATCTTTCTTTTTTGCCTTATATAGATCTTTCCAAGCGCCTGTTTGTGCTGTTCCTATAGAGCATACGAACAAAAGGACAGGCAATAATATATAGCGCAACAAATGTATTATCATTGGTTTTTGTGATTATTTGCAATTGCAAAAATACAAAAAAACTCAATATAGTCCTAAATATTTAAAAAAAAACAAGAAACATAGCTAAAAACAAAGGCGAATACCTGCCATGTGCAAGTATTCGCCTTCTATACAGACAATCGACAAAAGACGATTATCCTAAATATTTCATTAATATTTTTGCATTCCCGCTATCCCTTAGCTTAGTAATACTTTTCTCGCGAATTTGGCGTACACGTTCACGAGTAAGTTTTAATTCATCGCCAATTTCCTCAAGACCTTTTTCATGACAGCCTATGCCAAAACAATATCTAATAATCTTGATTTCACGTTCTTTTAAAACTTTGCTTAATACTTGGTTTAACTCTTGAGCCATACTCTCATGGTCAACAGTTTTATCGGTACGACTATCATCTCCAGAAGGCATTACATCAAGCATACAGTTGTCTTCACCATCTTGGAATGGTGCATCTATGCTTACATGATGACCATCGGCCATCATACTTTGGGCAATTTTTTCAGGTTCAATGTTTGTTACATCAGCAAGTTCATCCACAGAAGGTTGTCGCTGGTTTTCTTGCTCAAATTTATTGATTTCGTGGTTAATCTTATTGAGCGATCCTACCTGATTTAGAGGTAGTCGAACAATACGACTTTGTTCAGCTATAGCCTGCAGTATGCTTTGACGTATCCACCAAACGGCATAAGATATAAATTTGAATCCACGAGTTTCATCAAATTTTTGAGCAGCTTTGATAAGGCCGATGTTACCTTCATCTATTAAATCTGTTAGTGTAAGTCCTTGGTGCTGATATTGTTTCGCAACGGATACAACAAAACGCAAATTGGCGGTAACTAACTTGTCTTTTGCGCGTTCTCCCTCCGGACCGCCTTTTTTAATCTTTTGAGCAAGTTCTATTTCTTCGTCAATAGAAATCAAAGGGGCACGCCCTATCTCTACCAAATATTTGTCCAAGGCCTCGCTTGAACGATTAGTAATACTTTTCTGAATTTTTAATTGTCTCATTTCGCCTGTTTAATCTTCCGGAGTGTCTACAAAACACATCTTTCGTATCCGAATTTACGAAAAACGGTGCAAAGTTACAGTTTTTTCATCATATAATAAACGATAATGCTATTTTTTTACAAAATTATAATCATTTTTTTGCGTAGTCCTACGCCTGTGAAAAATAAAGAGTCCACAAAAACAAAAAGTTGATATTTACAAAACTTCCAAAGTACGACTACAACGGAATTGCACATCATAATAAAAATAGCATTGTTCTTTATTTTTTGTAACTATCTTCAATGTTTTCCAATATTTTTTATGTAGATTTGCAATAATAATGATTAGACTAATACA
>CAVHVH010000108.1:0-2586 GCA_963639385.1 Oscillospiraceae bacterium | reverse complement strand
GTTCTTATGTTGGGCACGCTGGATATGAGGGCACAAGACGAAGTCAGACCAGATGTTCGTTTACTTAATCGTATATATAATTATTACGACATATTTGATACATCTCATGTTGCCAATACTGATATCTATGTTTACCGTAAACTTAAAATCAACGTAGCCCGAAGAAATGCAATTCTGCTTCCTGTTCCTACGATGTATAGAATTGCCCATTCTAAAGTTCGCGATTATATCGAAGAAGGTGTGGACCTGCTGCACCACAAGAGCGCATATGATTTTTCTATACAAAGAATTGCCCATCTGTCTACCATTCCCCATCAAAAGGAGACCCTAACTAGTCTTCACAAATTTTTGGTACCTAAACCTTACGAAGAAACTATCTTCGGTAATAGTATTCTTTCTCCTTTTCACCGCAACAATAAGCGCTACTATATTTTTCATTTTAAAATACTCTACGATAGCTTAGTAGAGATTTCATTCAAACCAAAAGTCAACAACACTCAATTTGTTAAAGGACAGGCTATTATTGACGCCTCAACAGGACGCATAGTACAAGGACAGATTAAAGGTGAATTTGACATGATTAACTTTTTGCTTACTTTTGTCATGTCTGACGACAAACTGTCTTTTATTTATCCCAAACATTGCGAGCTTAGTGCTAAATTCAGATTTATGGGCAATGTTGTCAATGCTCAAAACATCGTCATTTATGGCATTTCTTGCTCCAAAAACTTACTAGCATCCTCTACAGATATGCAATATATAATGGGATGCATAAGAGCAGAACCACTTACAACTGACGAAGATAGTATCTATACACGCTATTATGCTTCTTTGACTAAAGACACTGTTTCTACAAAAAAGAAAATACATTGGACCAAGAAATTCTTTTGGGATATATTAGGCGACAATCTGTTGAACAAAATAAATTCAAATTATGGCTCAGATAACCAGGGGCAAATAAACATCAATCCTTTGTTCAATCCCTTATATATGGGATATAATGGACGCAAAGGATATTACTATAAATTTGACGCTCGCAATATTTACAATTTCAGTTCGACCCAATACCTATATGCAAGACTCAAAGCAGGATACTCATTTAAGCAACGCCAACTTTATTATACTATACCACTTGAATTTCATTTTGATAAGCGGCATAATGGGTATATCAAAGCGCAATTAAGCAATGGAAATTGGGTGGGAAATGGGCAACTAAAAGAAGAAATGTTGGCGTCGCTTCCAGATACAGTAAAATACAATGCGGAGCGGGCTGAGTATTTTAGAAATTTTAATCTTTCGCTTGATGGTAGTTATGATTTGTCACGACATCTCACCTTACAAATAGGAATGATAGGTTACAAACGTACAGCAGTAGAGCGCCACACCTATCAACAAGCCAATGTTCCAACTTCATACACATCTGTAGCCTCAAAAGCAGAAATAATATGGAGGCCTGCAGGATGGAAAGGTCCTGCTATCAATTTAGCCTATGAGCGCAGTATCCGCGGCCTTATGGATGCTGATGTAGCCTATGAACGGTTTGAATTTGACATACAGCATATATTAGCATTCAATAAATTACAGTCTTTGTCCTACAGGGTTGGTTGCGGTTTTTATACGCTTATCGATGGAACAAAAAACTTTTTAGACTACTCGAACTTCAGAGACAGCAATATCCCTGATGGTTGGAATGATGAGTGGACAGGGGAATTTATATTGCTTCCGAACCATTGGTACAACCTTTCACGTTACTATGTTCGCACCAATGCAACTTACGAAACTCCCCTACTCGCTTTGAGTCGGCTTCCTTGGATAGGGCGATATATAGAAAAAGAACGCATCTATGCCAATACTTTATTCGTAACCCACCTTCATCCATATACTGAAATAGGTTATGGATTTACAACACGTTGGATATCTGTTGGAACCTTTTTAGCTCAGCGCAATGGCAAATACGATGGCATAGGTATAAAAATAGGACTTGAACTCTTTAGACAATGGTAAAACAAATTTTCCCCCTAACAATATATAAGGCAAGTGCCGGCTCTGGGAAAACCTTCACCCTTACGGCAGAATATATAAAATTGCTTGTCATTGACCCAGAATGTTACCGCAATATTCTAGCTGTAACTTTTACGAATAAGGCCACAGAAGAAATGAAGATGCGCATACTAAGCACGCTATACGGATTATCCAAACAACAATCAGAAGCCCAAAGCTATATGGATAATATCACCAGTTCCACAGGTTTCGCACCTGTCATGGTGGCTAAACAGGCAGAGAAGGCGCTTGGTCTATTACTCCACAATTATAATTATTTTAGAGTGGAAACAATAGACAAATTTTTTCAAAGTGTTCTCCGTAACATGACCAGCGAGCTGGATTTGTCGGCCAATCTACGCATAGGACTTAACGACAACCAGGTAGAAGAACAAGCTGTTGATGAATTGATAGATAGCCTTAACACTCACGATCGTATCTTCGGTTGGATTATGCAATATGTCAAAGAAAATATTTCTGAAGACAAAGGCTGGAATGTTGTTAATCTAATTAAACGGTTTGGTAAAAATATTTTTCGCGACATAT
>CAVHVH010000107.1:420-7712 GCA_963639385.1 Oscillospiraceae bacterium | reverse complement strand
CCAATTATCATTGCTGGCCCTTGTGTGATAGAATCCCAACAATTACTGGAAACCGTAGCAGAATGTCTTGTTACGATCAAGAACCGATTGGGTATTGACATCATATTCAAATCCTCTTTCGATAAAGCCAACAGGACCTCAATAAAATCATATAGAGGTCCTGGTTTGGAAAAGGGCCTTCAGATGCTGGCAGATATAAAGTCAAAGTATGATTTGCGCATTTTGACAGATATTCACGAGAGTTACCAAGCTGAGTCCGTAGGACAAGTAGCGGATGTATTGCAAATACCAGCTTTTTTGTGCAGACAGACTGATTTGTTGACAGCCGCGGCCCATACTGGTAAGATTGTCAATATAAAGAAAGCACAATTTCTCAGTGGAAAAGATATGGTATACCCCGTTGAAAAAGCATATGACGCAGGAGCAAAGGAAGTATGGCTGACAGAAAGGGGCAACATGTACGGATACAACAATCTGGTTGTTGATTTTCGCAATATTCCTGAAATGTTGGGAATAACAAGTACGGTCATCATGGACTGTACCCATAGCGTGCAACGTCCTGGTGCAAGTGTTGGCACAACATCTGGCGACCGGAAATATGTACCATCTATGGCCCTGGCCGCCAAAGCATTCGGGGCGACGGGGTTTTTCTTTGAAGTTCACCCCGATCCAGACAATGCCCTAAGCGACGGTCCCAACATGTTATATCTCGACCAATTGGAAAATTTGGTTGCACAGCTAATTAAAGAATCCTAAAGAATGCCTATGAAACCAGATACTTTGGAGCGTTTGAGAAAGGTAAAGGAATATGCGACCCGTTGTCTTCAAGATGAAGCACAAGCCATACTGGACCTCATCCCTCAAATTGACAAGAATTTTGAAAATGCTGTTGAACTGATATACAAATGCAAGGGAAAAGTCATTGTTACTGGAGTCGGGAAAAGCGGTCACATCGGTGCAAAAATAGCGGCTACTTTGTCAAGTACGGGAACACCTTCTTTCTTCATCAATCCACTTGACGTTTTTCATGGAGACCTTGGGGTAATGACTGCAGACGATGTCGTTCTTGCCATTAGCAATTCTGGGCAAACGGACGAACTGTTGAGATTTATACCAATGCTACAACAAAAGCATGTACCCATTATCGGTATGAGTGGCAACCCGCAATCACTGCTCGCGAAGTACTCTACTACACATATTGACGTAAAGGTCAAAAAAGAGGCATGCCCACTAAACCTGGCCCCGACAAGCAGTACAACCGCAGCTTTGGCTATGGGTGACGCCTTGGCCGTGGCACTTATGGAGGTTCGAGACTTCAAACCCAATGATTTCGCGCAATTCCATCCAGGAGGAGAATTGGGAAAGAGACTCCTTACAACAGCTCATGATGTGATGCGTACAAACGAATTGCCAATCATACCCAAAGAAACAAATCTTGGAGAAGCCATCATCCAAGTAAGCAAGGGGAAATTGGGATTAGGGGTATCTATAGAGAACGGTAAAGTTGTCGGACTTATCACTGACGGAGACATTCGGCGAGCGATGGAAAAGTGGAAAGAAAAGTTTTTCGACAAGACCGTTGAAGACATTATGACCCGTACACCAAAATCCGTCTTGCCAACAACAAAAATCACAGAGATCCAAAAGATCATGCACCAAAATAAAATCCACACCGTGCTTGTCGTTGATAAAGACAATCGTCTGTTGGGAGTCGTCGACCACTATAGCTGTATGTTGTAAATAAAAGGAATGCCGCAAAAAATCATTATCACTATTCTGTTTCACCTTATCTGTGTTGGAGCTATCGCTGATAGCAGCGACACTCTTATCGTCAGACAGTTGCAAAATAACAATGTACATTTTTCCCATAACAACTCTATTGTACTTCTTAGGAATGGGCACGAGAAATTTGAAGATCTCTTCAGCGCTATAAGACAAGCAAAGAGCAGTATTCATCTTGAATATTTCAATTTCCGCAACGATTCTATAGCGAAACAACTATTCGCCGAATTAACCCAAAAGGCCAGCGAGGGTGTTGAGGTGAGAGCATTGTTTGACGGGTTCGGAAATGCGTCAAACAACAAACCGCTGACAAAAAAACATCTCAAGGATATACGCAATAGAGGTATAGAGATCTATGAGTTTGACCCCCTACGCTTTCCATGGGTCAATCATGTCTTTCATCGTGACCATCGCAAGATCGTAGTCATAGACGGTACAATTGCCTATACCGGCGGAATGAATGTGGCCGACTACTACATCAACGGAACAAAACAAGTTGGTGAATGGCGTGATATGCATTGCCGCGTCGAAGGGGACGAGGTCAATACCTTGCAATCTATATTCTTAAGAATATGGAACCATGTGACAAAACAAAACGTACATGGCGCAAAATACTTTCGTAATTGTGATTCCGACAACCACTTCTATCACCTCAAGCCCGACACTACATCTACCGCCGGGCAAAAAACAGTGGGTATCATCAATAGAGAGCCAAGAACAAGCAATCGTATTATAAGAGACTTCTACATAAATGCCATTAATGATGCACAAGACAGTATAAAGTTGGTCAACCCATACCTTACATTGAGCCACAAGCTGAAAAGAGCATTGCGCAATGCCATTAAAAGGGGAGTTAAGGTAGAAATTATGGTTTCTGCCCATAGCGACATACCACTTACTCCTGACTGTGTGTATTACAATGTACACAAACTGATGAAGCATGGAGCAGACGTATTCATCTATGAGCCAGGATTCCATCATACCAAAACAATGACTGTAGACGGAAAGTTCTGTACCATAGGCAGCGCTAACCTCAATGCTAGAAGCCTGCGGTTTGATTATGAGGAAAATGCAGTAATCATTGATAAGAATACGACAAAAGAGCTGGATGGAATATTCGATGCAGACAAAAGCAAGAGCTTTAGACTCACACCTGCCACATGGAATCAATTCCGCACCCCCTGGAAGAAGTTTGTAGGATGGTTTGCCCATCTACTTTCTCCCTTTCTCTGATTACGGTTTGGCCTATACTTTTCATCTTTCTAACCACCCCAAAATGTTTTTACCGTCACTAAATATGTGGGATAGTTTTTGCCATTTTACATAAATGTATTATCTTTGCTCTTAATACGACAAGAACGGAACATCATGGAATACATAGAAACAGATTTATTGGGCGTATATGTAATTGAACCAAAAGTATATACTGACGCCCGTGGGTACTTCTTTGAAGCATGGAAAAAGGACGACTTTGAAAAACATGTTGGTAAAGTAAATTTCATCCAAGACAATGAGTCAAAATCCAGTTATGGAGTATTGCGGGGATTGCACTACCAAAAAGGAGAATATTCTCAGGCAAAGCTTGTCCGCGTCATAAAAGGACGTGTTTTGGATGTTGCCGTTGACCTAAGAAAGAGCTCTCCGACTTTCGGGAAGCATGTAGCGGTGGAATTAAGTGACGAAAACAAAAGGCAACTGTTCATCCCAAGAGGATTCGCCCACGGCTTCCTGGTTCTCAGCGAAGAGGCCGTCTTTACCTATAAGGTCGACAATATATATGCCCCACAGTACGAGGCAAGTATAAAATGGAATGATCCAGACATCGCAATATCATGGCCGATTGACGAAGAAAATGTATCGACAAGCGCCAAAGATCTTCAAGGGAAATCATTTGCCAATGCAGAGTTGTTCGATTGACCTTGACTGTACGGTATTATAAGACATACGCTACACACGTTATTCCTCCAATACATCTTTTTATGACACAAGTCAAAAGCATTGTTTTTCTATTCGTTACTTTATTGATGTTCTCATGCAACGGACACAAAAAAGATACGCCAACAGTCGTAGAAGACATTGTTGCCAAGAAAGAATTGCAAGGTATTTGGCTTAATGAGGACGGTGAGGATCCTACATTCCGAATACAAGGTGACACCATATATTTCCCCGATTCTACCAGTGTCCCGGTTCGTTTTTATGTAGAAAAAGACACATTGGCCCTTTTGGGGGCAAATATCACAAAATATCATATCATTAAACGCACGCCCCATCTTTTTATCTTTCTCAACCAAAATGGAGAACGTGTACGTTTGGTGAAAAGCAACGACAAGGATTATCTAGAACAGTTCGCACAGAAAGCTTCGGTTATCTCAATAAACCAGCAACGGCTCATCAAACGTGACACGACTGTATACCAGGGACAGCAGAAATATCATTGCTATGTACAGGTAAATCCTACAACATACAAAGTTATTGTACCTTCATATAACGATGACGGAGTAGCGGTAGACAATGTCTATTTTGACAACATCGTCCACTTAAGTATATTCAATGGAGAAAAGAAACTATTCTCCCAAAATCTTAACAAAGCCGATTTCAACAAGTTAGTTCCACAAGAAATACTCCATCAAGCGATATTCAGCGACTTGACTTTCTATGATATAGACAAAGAGGGGATACACTACTTTTCAGTATTGGCGGTCCCAAACAGTTCAAGTAGCTACATGGTTGAATTGATTGTGGATTTTGGAGGAAAACTACATAAGCGTATTGCTAAAAATTGAAAATATGATTAGACATTTTTTCAACAAAGTGTGTCAAATTGGTTAAGATGGTTTATATAGCTTTGGCAGATTGCAGGGCTACTTTCGTACAAAACTTTATAGTGAGTGAAAAAGCATAGCAGACTATGCAAATGACAACATAAGATTTGGCCGAAGAGATACCTCAAGAAGACAAAACAGAAATCCATCCGAAGTTTAATAAAATAATATATGGCGGATATTTACGGAACCGCCCTTAATACAGAATTCGACAAAATGCCAGAAATATCAGTTAGAGGACTCGAAATGCCAGAGTCACCCATCCGAAAGCTAGCACCATTGGCAGTAGACGCCAAGAAACGTGGCCTGAAAGTATACCACTTGAATATCGGACAACCGGACTTGCCTACCCCACAGGTCGGTTTGGACGCATTAAAGCACATTGACCGCAATGTATTGGAGTATTCCCCATCACAAGGTATATATTCCTACCGTCAGAAACTAACGGAGTACTACAAAAAATACAATATCAATGTGACCGCAGATGACATCATCATCACATGCGGAGGATCTGAGGCTGTATTGTTCGCATTCATGTCATGCTTAAATCCGGGAGACGAAATCATAATCCCCGAACCGGCATACGCTAACTACATGGCATTTGCGATATCCGTCGGCGCGCGCATTCGCACAATCGCCACAACAATAGAAGAAGGATTTTCATTACCGAAAGTTGAAAAATTCGAAGAACTGATTAATGAGCACACCCGTGCCATATTGATATGCAATCCGAATAATCCGACCGGCTACCTCTACACACGCCGTGAGATGAACCAAATTCGTGATCTGGTAAAAAAATACGACTTGTATCTTTTTTCAGATGAAGTATATCGCGAATATATATATACGGGTTCTCCATATATCAGTGCATGCCATTTGGAAGGTATCGAAAGTAATGTCATACTCATAGATTCCGTTTCCAAACGCTATAGCGAATGCGGAATCCGTGTCGGAGCACTAATAACCAAGAATCCCGAAATCAGAGCTGCAGTTATGAAATTCTGCCAAGCCCGGCTATCCCCTCCCCTGCTGGGTCAGATCGTTGCAGAGGCGTCTCTTGATGCCCCAGAAGAGTATTATCGCGATATTTACGACGAATATGTTGAACGTCGAAAGTGTCTGATAGATGGATTAAACCGTATACCTGGAGTATATTCTCCTATTCCCATGGGGGCATTCTATACAGTCGCAAAACTACCTGTCGATGATTCAGAAAAATTCTGCAGATGGTGCCTGGAATCGTTCAATTACGAGGGAGAAACTGTAATGATGGCTCCCGCTGCAGGATTCTACACAACACCAGGAGCCGGAATCAATCAGGTCCGTATAGCATATGTTTTGAAAAAATCGGACTTGGAACGCGCCTTGACCGTATTAAGAAAAGCACTTGAGGCCTATCCGGGTAGAACCATGGAGTAACGCAACCCACCACTACAGAAATCTGCATATTGTGAATCTTCCTCTTTTCTTATCAAAACACATCTACACCTGTCAGGACGGGAAAAACCAAGTTTCTCGCCCTGCCGTTCGCATTGCCACCATCAGCGTATCCATCGGTTTGGCAATCATGTTGATAAGTGTAAGCGTAGTTCTCGGATTTAAGCACACCATACGTGACAAAGTCGTTGGTTTCGGTAGTCATATACAAGTTGCTGAATTCTCAACATTGCAGATGACCGACAACAAGCCCATAGTGATGGGAAAACACATGATGTCGACAATAAGCCATATTCACGGTGTCGACCATGTCCAAAGATATACGTTGGCACAAGGGATACTGAAAACGGACAAGGATTTTCTCGGAATTGCATTCAAAGGTGTTGGACAGGAATACGATACTACATTTCTCCACAATAACCTTATACAAGGAGCCATTCCTCATTTTTCAGACAGTGCAAGCAGCAATGCCATTGTTATTTCAAAGACTATGGCAGAAAAATTGCAATTGAAATGCGGACAGCGCGTTTTCGCCTACTTTATCAACCAAGAAGGTGTACGCACTCGCAGATTCAATATTGCAGGGATTTACCAGACGAACTTGTCTCAATACGACAAAAATGTATGTTTTGTCGATATATACACTACAAGAAAATTGAATTCTTGGGAACCAGATCAAGTTACAGGTGCAGAAGTGACAATACAGGATTTCTCCCTACTTGATAAAATAGAAAAACAATTTGTAGAGAAAATCAACCGAACCACGGACAAATATGGCAATACGTACACATCAAAGACCATAAAGAACATTAACCCCCAGATTTTTTCATGGCTTGACCTTTTGGATTTAAACGTATGGATTATATTGGCAATAATGACGGCTGTTGCATGCGTAACTATTGTTTCAGGACTTCTCATCATCATCTTGGAACGCACTACTATGATAGGTATCCTCAAAGCATTAGGCGCACGAAACAAGACCATACGCCACACCTTCATATGGCTTGCATCCTATATCATCATGAAAGGACTGCTTTATGGAAATATACTGGGTATAGGATTGATTATCCTTCAAAAATACACAGGTCTGGTAAAACTAGACCCTACTACATACTATGTCAATTACGTTCCTACAGAAATCAACATACCGTTATTTGTTGCCCTCAATATTGCGACCATGATTATATGTTTGGCTGTGCTTATCATCCCCAGTTTCTTTATATCACATGTGCATCCGGCAAAATCCATGCG